>NZ_JBICZB010000062.1:0-48396 GCF_043201815.1 Kitasatospora sp. NPDC048296 | reverse complement strand
GACCAGCTACAAGGCCACCATCAGCATCGACATCCTGACGACACCAGACCCGTGACCGGAACCCGCAGGCTCTATCTACACGGCGTTGGGACTAGCCCTGGGCGGTGGCGACCGCCGGAGCCATTGCCACGCGGTCACGGTCCCGCGCCGCCCAGCGGGCGACCGGGCCCATCGCGTAGCCGGCGGCGAGGAACACTCCGCCGAAGACCAGCCAGCCCGCGAGCCCGCCGTCCAGCAGCAGGGTGGTGAGCAGCAGCGGCCCGAGGGTGCGGGCGACGGCGACGCCGGTGCCGAAGAAGCCCTGGTACTGGCCGATCCGCTCCGGCGGCGCGAGGTCGAAGCCGAGCTGCCAGGAGCCTGCCGACTGCCGCATCTCACCGGCCACCTGCAGCACGGCCCCGCCCACCAGCAGCGCGCCGACCGCCCACACCGGGACGTCCAGCACGGACAGCCCGCAGACCGCGCAGGACAGGAGCAGCAGCACTCCGGCCGCCCGGACGGCCCGCACCGCCGAGTCCAGCCCGGTGACGTCGCGCGCCGCCCGGACCTGGAACAGCAGCACCGCCCCGGTGTTGAGCACGAACAGGGCCGAGCCGAGCCAGCCGAGCCCGGGGGCCCGCTGGGCTATCCACAGCGGGAAGATCAGGCTGAGCAGCGGCATCCGCAGCAGCAGCACGGTGTTGACCAGGGTGACGGCGGCGTAGCGGCGGTCCCGCAGCACGGCCAGGCGCGGGCCGGTGCCCGACTCCGCTTCCGCGGGCGGGACTTCGGGGAGCCGACGGAGCAGCAGCGCACCGGCCAGGAGGCCGAGCACGGTGACGACGAAGGCGCCGAGGTAGGCGGTCCGGGTGCCGATGGTGAGCGCGATGCCGCCGATCGCGGCGCCAACGGCCAGTCCCCCGTTGAGGGTTGACTGGAGGTGGGCGAGCAGTCCGGTCCGTTCGGCGCGCGACACCAGGCCGGCAACCAGCGCCTGCCGGGCGGCGGTGAGTCCGGACTGAGCGGTGGCGTACAGCCAGACGGCGAGCAGGAACGGCAGGTAGGAGCGGATCACCAGGAAGACGGCGACCACGGCCGCCGCGCCGAGCACGAGCGCCACCGCCGTGCGGCGCGGGCCCCGACGGTCGGCGACGTGCCCGAGCGGGACGCCCGCCACCGAGCCGACCGCCCAGCCGACGGCGAGGCCGATGCCGAGGGCCGTCGCCGACATGCCGACGACGCGGGTGAAGTAGAGCGCGGAGCAGGTGTAGTAGGCGCCGTCGCCCACCGCGCTCGCCAACTGGGCGGCGGCAAGGGTGCGCTGGGGGCCGGCGGGGGGCAGCAGGGCGGACCTGGCGACGCTCTGGTTCGGCACTTCTCTCCTGTCGGACGGACGGCGCGCGGGCCGGACGTTCACACCCGCTCGGGGCGGCTCTCAGTGGGGCACCGCCCAGCCTAGGGAACAAGTGGACCGCCTGACAGGTCCATTGATCTTGAATTTTCCTGGTCCAATTGCATGCTCCGCCGCACCGCCGACCGAGCAGAGAACTCCCGTACGACAATGGGCTGTTGATGCAATATGCGCGCCTGAACCGGGTTCGCACCGGCCGCGCCCGTGCGATCGAAGCGCCGTCCGTACCCGCTCCGACTCCCCCGCCCCAAGCGGACGGAGCACCTCCATCACCCGGCCGGAGGGCCAAGATTGGCCGTGTTGACCCGTCAGTAAGGCCCTCCTATGCTCAACGGCGTTCGCGATCCGGCACCGGGGCCGGGGCCGTCCGTGCCCGCCCGATCCGGCGCCGTCTCCCGCGCGAAGGGTTTCCTCCCATCAGCACCTCCATCGCGTCCCCGGACTCCACCGACCCTGGCGGGACGACCGAACCGGCCGCCGCCGAGGGCACCGGTCGGCGCCGATTCCTCACCTACCTGCTGGCCGCCCCGACCCTCACCGTCGCCGCCCGGCTCGGCCTGGACGCCGCCGCACCCGCCTCCGCCCAGGCCGCCGTACAGGCCGCCGCGGCCGCCCAGGACGCTGCCGCGCCACCGCAGTTGCTCGGCCTGCCGGGCATCCCGGACGTCCTCGACCTCGGCGACGCGATGATCCTCGCCGGACTGCCCACCTCGCACCTGCTGGTGCTCGAAATCACCCCCGCCGGGCGTGCCGCGCTCCACCTGCCGCGCCTGGAGGTCGGCCAGGGCCTCACCACCGCGATCGCCATGCTGGTCGCCGAGGAACTCGACGCCAAGCTCACCGACGTGGACGTCCCGCTCTCCGACGGCCGCCCCGAACTGCTCTTCAACCAGCTGACCGGCGGCTCCAACTCGGTGCGCTCGCTGTACGACCCGGTGCGCGCCGCCGCGGCCGCCGCCCGCGCCCGGCTGGTGACCGCCGCCGCCAACCGCTGGAACGTTCCGGCGACCACCCTGCGCACCGCCGACTCCGCCGTCCTCGCCCCCGACGGCCGCCGCCTCGGCTACGGCGAACTCGCCGCCGACGCCGCCGCGGTGGTGCTGCCCGCCGTGCCCGGCACGCCCAAGCCGGCCGACCAGCGGCGCCTGGTCGGCACGCCCACCGGCCGGATCGACGCCCGCGACATCGTCACCGGACGCGCCAAGTACGCCGGGGATCTCCAGATCCCGGGCGCCGCGCCGACCGTGGTCGCCCGCCCGACCACCATCAACGGCACCCTCAAGTCCCTGGACGCCTCGGTCGCCCGCGCCATGCCCGGGGTGCTCGCCGTGGTGCAGATCCCCAGCGGCGTCGCCGTCCTCGCCGAAACCTTCGACCAGGCGCTCAAGGCCCGCGACGCCCTGCGCACCACCTGGAACCCCGGTCCGGTCGCCGACCTGTCCACCGCCGACATCCAGGCCCAACTGCGCGCCGCGCACGCGCCGTTCCTGCTGCCGCCGCTGCTCACCCCGTACCTGGACGGCGAGTTCGACTTCGCCTTCGTCAACCACGCCCCGATGGAGGTGCTGACCGCCGTCGCCGACGTGCGGCCGGGCCGCGCCGAGCTGTGGTTCGCCGCGCAGAGCCCGATCATCGCCCAGCAGACCATCGCCGCCGAACTCGGCCTGCCCCAGAACGCCGTCACCGTCCACGTGGTGCGCGGCGGCGGCTCCTTCGGGCGCCGGCTGTTCTTCGACGCGGCCCTGGAGGCCGCCCAGATCTCCCAGGCCGCCGGCCGCCCGGTCAAACTGATGTGGACGCGCAACGACGACATGCGCCACGGCCGGATGCGCCCCGCCAGCCACCACCGGATCCGCGCCACCTACGGCCTCGGCCAGGTGCTCACCTGGGAGCACCGCGCCGCCACCGTCCGGACCGACCTCTCGCACGGCCTCGGCGAGGCGCTCACCGGGGCCGGGTTCAACCTCTCGCTGGCCGGGCTCAGCCTCGCCCAGGCCTTCTTCCTGCTCACCGAGAAGAACCCGTACAACGTCGGCATCCCCACCCAGTTGCTCGCCGAACTGCCGCTGGCCATGCACACCGGCAGCTGGCGCTCGGTCTACTCCGGCATGGTCCGGGTCGCCGACGAGATCATGATGGACGAACTCGCCCGCCGGATGGGCCAGGACGAGGTCGCCTTCCGCCGCGCCCGGGTGCGCGGCGCCGCCGGACAGGCCGTCCTGGACACCGTCGCCAAGGCCGGCGCCTGGGGCCGCCCGATGCCGGCCGGCCACGCCCAGGGCATCGGCTACCACGACGAGAACGGCGGCCGGGTCGCCTACCTGGTCGAACTGGACGCCTCCGACCGGGCCAACCCCCGGGTCACCAAGGCGGTGGTCGCCGCCGACGTCGGCCAGGTCATCAACCCCCGCGGCCTGGAAGCCCAGTTGACCGGCGCACTGATCGACGGCATCTCGGTCATCCTGCAGGCGGGCAACCACATCGACAACGGCGCGGTACGGGAGGGAAGTTACGCCGACTTCCACTACGCCCGACAGCGGCACACCCCGCCGGTGGTCGAGATCCACCTGATGCCGCCGAGCGGAGCCCCGGGCGGCGCGGGCGAGTTGGGCGTCCCGGCGGCCTCGGCCGCCGTCGCCAACGCCTACGCGCGCGCGACCGGCACCAGCCCGCGCTCCTTCCCCATCAACTTCTGATCACCCAGAGCCCGAGGATCACAACTCCCCATGCCCACCCACACCTTCGTCCTCAACGGGCAGCCCGTCACCGTCGAGGCCCCGGACGACATGCCGCTGCTCTGGGTGCTGCGCGACAAGCTCGGCGTCACCGGCCCCAAGTACGGCTGCGGGGTGGGCGTCTGCCGGGCCTGCACCAGCCACCTCGACGGCCAGGAGTTCCAGCCCTGCACCCGCTCCGTCAAGGACTGCGAGGGCCACACCGTCACCACCATCGAGGGCCTCGCCGACGGCGACACCCTGCACCCGGTCCAGGAGGCCTGGATCGACTGCGACGTCGCCCAGTGCGGCTTCTGCCAGCCCGGCCAGATCATGACGGCGGTCGCCCTGCTGCGCCGCACGCCCAACCCCACCGACGCGGACATCGACCAGATCCAGAACATCTGCCGCTGCGGCAGCTACCCGCGCATCCGCGAGGCGATCAAGCGCGCGGCGGCGGCCCAGCAGACGCACTGACGCGGGTGTGCCCCGCCCGACGGACGGGCGGGGCACACCTGGTCAGCTCAGGATCAGCACTGCGGGATGGTCGGCACGTGGAAGTTCCAGTTACCGTCGGTGTAGGCCCCGTACACGTAGGCCGTCTGGCCGTGGTAGCCGTAGCTGGCGGAGTACACGGTGGTCACCTGGTACCAGACGTCGCCCTGGTTGTTGATGTCCTCACCCGTGGTCCAGCACACCATGTCGACCGCGTCCCCGGAGGACGAGGTCGACCACAGGTCGCCGGCAACCTTGCCCGACCACGAGTACGGCTGCGAGTAGACGCCCACGCCGTGGCCGGTGGGGTGGTTGTTGAGGTAGTACCAGCCGACGGCGTTTGCGTCGCCCGCCGACATGCCGACCCCGACCGCCGCCAGCGTCACCGCGGCCACCGCGGTGACGCCCCGACGCCCGATCTTCTTGAGAATGCCCTTGACCATACCGATTCTCCTGTCCGGTCGAACCGCTTCAGTGCCGTTCCGTTGACCTCGACGGCGGAGCCAGCTGACCCGATCACCGCCGGTGTTCGGTACCGCCTGACAGGAACTGACAACAGCTGACAGCGTCGGCCGAAAGCCCGAACAGGCCGCCTGACAGCTGACAACACGACGTGCCCCCGTCCGGCGGACGGGGGCACATCCGGTTCAGCGGGACCTCAGCACGGCGGCACAGCGCCCTGGTGCCACAGGAGGCCGCCGTCCACGTAGGAGCCGTAGACGTAGCCGACTCCGTGCCAGTCGCCGTAGTAGGCGGAGTGCACGGCGTCCACCCGGTACCAGACGTTGCCGCCGTTGTTGATGTCCTGACCCCTGGTCCAGCAGACCACGTCGACCAAGTCCCCGGAGTGCAGGTCTCCCGTGACCTTCGGCGACATGGTGGTCGGCTGTGCGTAGACGCCCACCCCCTGGCCGATGGGGATCGGGCCGCTGATGGTGACCCACCCATAGGCGGACGCCTCGCCCGCCGAGAGGCCGACCCCGCCGGCCGCCAGCGCCACCGTGGCCACCGCGGTCGCCCCGCGCCGTCCGATCCTGCCAAGCAGGCTCTTGACCATGTCGATTCTCCCTTCCTGTCGAACCGTTGTGCCGTCCGCTTGACCTCGACGGCGGTGCCAGCTGACCCGACAGGCGGTGGTGTTCGATACGGGCCACCGAGATCTGACAACAGCTGACACGGGCGGCTGACCACCCCGAACGCGCCATCCCCCGAGGAAAGTCGCCAGACCTCTGATCGTCGCCGTCACACGCCGCTATGATCCGTACGCAACAAGCAAGCAGCGCCACCAAGGGATCTGACATCTGACAACAGGGGGCGTCATGGCGGAGCACGCACGTGACCCGCGACCCGGGCAAAGGGCAGCCTCGCCCACTGCCGCCGAGAGCTTCGCGGGTGAGCTGCGCACCCTCCGGCTGGACGCGGGCCAGCCCTCGTTCCGCACGATGGCCAGGACGGCCGGCTCGATCTCCCACACCACGCTCTACGAGGCCGCCTGCGGCTCGCGGCTCCCGTCCTGGGCCACCACCAGGGCCTTCGTCCAGGCCTGCGGCGGCAACGAGGAGGAGTGGCACCGCCGTTGGAGCGCGGCGGTCAACGGGGAGCGGCCCGCCGTCCCCGCGGTCCCCGTGCTCCCCGCACCTGCGGTGACGTCGGACCCGGAACCGCGGCCGTCCCGTCCCCCGGCCGTGCCGCCGGTGCCGTCGGTACCGTCCGCGCCCTCGTTACCGTCGGCCGTACCGTACCCGCACCGCCGTCGGATCTGGACCCACGCGCTCAGCCTGCTCGTCGGCCTGCTGCTCGGCGTCTTCGGCACGCTGGGCCTGCTCGCGATCCGCGCGCCCGCCGCCCAGCCCGACGCGCGGACCTGTCCGTCCGCCGAACCGGACACCCCCGACCCGCAGCCGACGCCCGCACCGGACGGCGCGACCCCGAGCACCGAGGCCCGGTCCTGGATCGCCCGGACCGCCTACGACCAACAGGCCGCCTCCAGTACGCGACTCGCGACCCCCGTACACGTCGCGGTCACCCCAGGAGACACCCTGGTCGTCGCGATGATGCTCACCGGCACCTGCCCCGGCCCGGTCAAGGTCACCGACAGTCGCGGCGACCGCTTCCAGGTCCTCGGGGACGTCACCGACTCGCTGCGCCACCGGGTGCTCGTCCTCGCCGCCTTCGGCGCCACCGCCCTGACCACCACCGACTCGATCCGCGCCGACTACCCGCGCGCCGGCGAGTACCACATGACCGTGGACGAGTTCCGGGGCGTCACCACCGTCCGGGCCGTCACCCGTGCCTCCGGCGACGCCGGTGGTACGGACTTCACCACCGCGGCAACCGCCACCACCTGCGACCCGGGCGACCTTCTGGTGAGCGCGGTCGGCAGCAACACCGGCACCGCCCCGGAGTTCGGCACCGGCTGGACCACCCTGCCGGCCCTCCAGCTCTCGTCCTACCGCCTCACCACCGCGCACCGGATCGCGACCGACGCCGAGCACTGCGTCGCCGCCGGCCGGACCACCTCCCAGTGGGGCGCCGTGCTGGCCGCCCTCCGCTGACCCACGGTCCCGGACCGCCGTCACGAACCGGAGCCCGCCCAGGGGTCGCGGCCGAAGAACGCGGCGAGCCGGTCGTACGGCGGGGCGTCCGCCGGGGCGGGGACCTCGGGGCCGACGGCGTGCTGGTCGGACTCCTCACCGCGGTACTCGGGTTTGAGCGCGCCGCGGGCCCAGGTGAGGGCGGCGGCCGAGACCTCGTGGTCCAGACCGTCCGTGGACTGGCTGGTGGCTCTGGCCAAGTCCCAGGCGTGGACGGCGAATTCGGCGACCTGCTGGTCCACCGGGAAACGTGCCGGGAGGGCGCCGACGCCGGGGACCTCCACCGTCCCGGTGAGGTCCCCGGCCGCGCGCCAGGCCTCGACCAGCCGCTCCGCGCCGGCCTCGAAGGCGTGCAGCCACTCCTCTTCCACCCGTTCGAAGGGCTGCGACCAGTCCGGCTGCCCGCCCTGCGCCCGGACGGTGAACTGCCGCAGGTCGAACAGCAGATGGCTGATCAGGTCGCCGACGTCCCAGGAGCGGCAGGGGGTCGGGTGCCCGGCCAGCTCGACGCCGGCGCCGTCGATCAGACCGGCGGTCTGCGCGAGGGCCCGGGCGAGCAACTCGATCGGGTCGTCCACGGCGGTCATGGCACACCTCTCGGTCGGGAAGGGGGACGGGTCGTGCCGGGTGATCGTAAGCACGTACGCCCACGACCGCCCGGCACGACACCGGCCCCCCGACCGACCCCGACCGGCCCAGACCGACCGTCAGACCGTCAGACCGCGAACCCGCCGTCCACCGCGAGCTCCGCACCGCTGACGTACCGACCCTCGTCGCCGACCAGGTAGGCGACGGCGGCCGCCACCTCCGCCGCCGTACCGTAGCGGCCGAGCGCGGTGAAGCCGCGCTGGAAGTCGGCGGACTCGCCGTCGGCCGGATTCATGTCGGTGTCGATCGGGCCCGGGTGAACCAGGTTGACGGTGATCCCGCGCGGACCGAGCTCCCTGGCCAGCGCCTTGGTGAGACCGATCAGCGCGGCCTTGCTGGTCGCGTAGAGCGTGGCGCCGGAGAAGGCGACGCGCTGCGCGATGCAGCTACCGATGCCGACGATCCGTCCCCCGCCCGTCAGGTGGGTGGCCGCCGCCTGCGCGAACAGGTAGGGCGCCCGGACGTTCACGTCCAGCACCCGGTCGATCTCGTCCAGCGTCATCTCCTCGATCGGCCCTCCGGCGCCGACGCCCGCGTTGTTCACCAGGATGTCCAGCCGACCGAACCGCTCGGCGACCGCCGCCACCGCGGCGCGCACCGCCTCCGGGTCGGCGCCGTCCGCCCGGACGGCCCAACCGGTCCGGCCCATCGCGCTGATCTTCGCGACCACCTCCTCGGCCCGGTCGGCCGCACCCTGGTAGGTCAGCGCCACGTCGGCACCGTCCTCGGCCAGCCGCAGCGCGACCGCCGCCCCGATCCCCCGGCTGCCGCCGGTCACCAGGGCCACCTTGCCGTCGAGCGCCGCCGTACCGTTCATCGTCATATCTACAGAACTCCTTGCTCCGGTCTCGGACATGAGGCAATCCTCCACCGAAGCCCTCCCCGACTCCGGCGGGATTCAGACGTTGCGTTCAACGTTCAACTACGACTCCGCGCGCCCCCGGTAGTACGAGCCGACCGCCGGCTGCCCGGTCCAGTTCGGCCCGGCCGACGGGTCGGCGCCCGCGTAGTCGAAGGGCAGCTCGACCGGCCGCCCGCCGTCGAGGAGCAGCAGGCGTCGGCGCGCCCGGTACTCGAACCCGGCCGCCCGCAGCGCGGCCACCACGGCGCGCGCGGCGACGGAGCCGTCGGGCCGGCGCACCGACTCCGGGTCGAAGTGCGCGGCGAACCGGCCGTCCGGGGTCAGCCAGGAGGCGGCCCGGGCGATCGCGCCGAGCTGGTCGCCGAGGTAGTGCAGGCCGTGCACACACGTGATCAGGTCGTACGACCGCTCGGGTGCCCAATCGGCGAGCGCCGCGGTGACCAGTCTCAGCCGGGGGCGGGTCGCCGCGTCCGGTGGCGGGGCCAGCGGCCCGACCAGGTCGACGCCGGTCAGCTCGACCTCCGCGGGCAGCAGCCACGCGGCCTCCGTGAGCGCCCGCCCCTCCCCGCTGCACAGGTCCAGCCAGGCGGGCGCCGAACCACCGCGCTCCGCCAGCCAGGCCGCCGGGTCGAAGCCGAGCTCGCGGGCATAGCTGTTCACGCCGCTGAGTCCGCGCTCGCGGTTCATGGTGCTGTTGGCCACCACGGAGCTGGCCGTGAGCTCACTGTCGCTGATGAGTCGAACCATCATTCGACCCTACCGGCGCGGGAATCCGGCCCGAGAAGTCCAGCCCGAGAAGTCCGGCGCGGGAACCCACGACGGGATCCCCCGTGGGGAGCCAGACGCACGGACCCGGCGCGCGGGAACCGCGAACGCGCCGAGCGGCCACCCCGCGCAGGGGTGGCCGCTCAGGCGGCGTCAGGACGCGGGAGGCGTCAGACGGTCAGGGTCTGCCCCGGGAAGATCAGGTCCGGGTTGCCGCCGATGGTGCGGGCGTTCTTGCTGTACAGGCCGTCGGTGTCGACGCCGAACTTGGCGGCGATGCCGCTCAGCGTGTCACCGCTGCGAACGGTGTAGCTGCCGCCGGTGGTGTTCTTCTCCGCGACCGGCGCGGACTGGGCCGGCTTGGCGGACGGCTGGCCCTTGGCGGCCTTCGGCGCCTGCTTGGCCTTGGGCGCGGCCGGCTGGGCGGCCTTCGGGGCCGCCTTCGGCGTCGCGGCGGGCTTCTCGGCCCGCGGGGCGGGCTTGGCCGCGGCGGCGCTGTCCGCCGAGGTGTCGACGGCCGCCGGGGCGCCGCCCTTGCTCAGGCCCGCCTTCTGCGAGCAGACGGGCCAGGCGCCCGGCCCCTGCGAAGCGAGGACCTTCTCGGCGACGGCGATCTGCTGCGCCTTGGTCGCCTGGTTGGCCTGGGAGGCGTACGCGGTCCCGCCGTACGCGGCCCAGGTGGACGGGGTGAACTGCAGTCCGCCGTGGAAGCCGTTGCCGGTGCTGATGCTCCAGTTGCCGCCGCTCTCGCACTGGGCGACGGCGTCCCAGGCGGAGGTGGTCGCGGCAGAGGCCGAGGTGGCCGTGACGAGGCCGGCCACCGGCAGGGCCGCGACGGCGGCACCCGCGACGACCGCCATCCGTACGCGGTTGCGCTTGGTGCTGGCGGTGGTGTCGGTGGCAGCGGCGGTCTCGTGACGGGAAGTCATGAAATTCCTCTCGACAAGCCCCGGGCGGGCAGCCGGAACCAGGCCCGGGACATGGGCCGGTCGGTCGCGCTTGCCTCACTCGTCGGGCGGCCGAGCACGTGTCGGACGTGCCGTACCGCCCCGGCCACCTCCGCTCGCCGACGGCCTGTTCGAGCCGGTCTCGTCGGCGGGCACCGCCCTCGCGCCGTGGGTCGGTCGGCGGGCAGTGCGTCGGGGTGAACCCGGGTGGCGCTCGTTGCGCCGCCAAGAAAGCTAGGGGCATGTCCGGGACGCAGCAAGCAATTCTTGGTCGTCGCAGCTCAGTTGACTGTTACCGGCGGTATCGATCAAGAAAGGGCGCCCGGTTCGACCGGGTTTGACCGCATTTTCGGGATGAAACGATCAATTTCCGTGCCCTCACTCACATCTGTCCAGCCGTGAACTCGGGCACACCGTCCACCCACCGCAATCGGGAACTGACGCACCGTCACCGAGTAATCCGGAGTTCCCCGTTCGGCGACCGGGTCGGGTGGGATCCGCCACACCCACCACCCATCGCGACCACGTGAACGCGCTCAGCTACGACCGTCGAGCTCGGCGTCCCGCGCCAGCAGCGCCGCCTGGACCCGGTTCTCGCAGCCCAGCTTGGCCAGGATCCGGCTGACGTACGTCTTCACCGTCGCCTCGCTCATGTGGATCCGCGCCCCCGCATCGGCGTTGGACAGGCCCTCGCCGAGCAGCGCCAGCACCTCCGACTCGCGTTCGGTGAGCACCTCCAGCCGGCGCCGGGCCTGCGCGCTGCGGGCGGCCGCCGAGCCGCTGCGGCCGGAGGCCAGCGAGTCGACGATGTGCCGGGTGGCCGCCGGGGAGAGGAAGGCGTTGCCGCTGGCCGCCGCCCGGACGGCCTGGATCAGCTCGTTCGGGGCGGTGTCCTTGAGCAGGAATCCGGCGCCGCCCGCGGTCACGGCGCGCAGGACGTTCTCGCGCTCCCCGAAGGTGGTGAGGATGATCGCCCGTGCGCCGGGTGCGACCCTCGCCAGCTCCCCGAGCGCCGTCAGCCCGTCCATCACCGGCATCTGGATGTCCAGCAGCACCACGTCCACCCGGTGCGCCCGGGCCAGCTCCAGTGCCTCCCGGCCGTCGGCGGCCTCCGCGACCACCTCGATGTCGTCGGCCGAACCCAGGATCATCCTGATCCCGGCCCGGATGAGCGGCTCGTCGTCGGCGACGAGGACTCGGATCACTGGTGGTCATTCCCCTCGAACAGTGCTGCACCTGCGGCACCATCCTCACATCCCGGCCGAACGCACACCCCGGCCGGGCCCCCGCCCGGGCTCCCCGGGCCCCGGGGAGCCGGGAGCCGGGAGCCGAGCCAGGCGGTCAGTTCTTGGTGACGTACTCCACCTTGTCCACCAGCACCCCGCCCTTGAAGCAGAACCGCGCCACGTGGGTCTCCGACCAGGACTCGTCCGAGTCGCCCTTCTCCAGTGAGTACCAACGGCAGTGCGAGCCCTCCGGCTGGGTCGGTCCGTCGTGTTCGAAGCCGGACGTGAAGAAGTCGTTGCCGGGCGGCAGCCGGCGCATCACCTCGGCCCTCGACTCACCCGGCCGGATCTGGTCGTAGACCGACATCTGCACCGTCGAGTCGGTGGTGCCGCGGACGAAGCCCATCACGCCCCAGATCACCAGGACCACCACGACCAGCGTGACCGCGCCGACCCCGGCCGCGCAGCCGATCGCGGGGCTGCGCCGCCCGTCGCCCGTCCCGTCGGCCGGTGGCAGGCCGTCGAGGAACCGGTCCTCCTCGCCGGCCAGGGCGGCGGCCCCCTCGCTCTCCGCCCCCTCGTACGGGAGGACGGCCGCCAGGCGGAAACCCTCCTCGGGCGTCGCTCCGGCGTGCACCATGCCGCCGACCAGCCGGGCGCGCTCGCGCAGCCCGGTCAGCCCCTGCCCCCCGCTGACGACCGCCCCCGCGCCGGCGTGTGCGCCGACGAGCTCCGGCGCGCGGGAGTTGGTGACCTCGACCACCAGCGCGTCCGGCTCGTACCGGAGCGCGACGGCGATCGGCGCGCCGGGGGCGTGTTTGTGCGCGTTGGTGAGCGCCTCCTGCACTATCCGGTACGCCGCGTTGTCGACCACGGCCGCCAGCGGGCGCCGCTCGCCCTCGGTCGAATGGGCCACCTCCGTCCCGGCCGCCCGGGAGGACTCCACCAGCTCCACGATCCCGTCCACCCCGCCGCGGACCGGCGCCGCGCCCTGCGCCCCGACCGTCGGCGGCAGCGCCGTCGAATCGTCGTGCAGCACCCCGACCACCTCGCGCAGTTCGCGCATCGCCGCGACCGCCGCCTGCCGCAGCACGCCGACCGCCTCCCGCTGCCGGTCGGTGAGGGTGCGGTCCACCTCCAGCGCGCCCGAGTGCACGGAGATCAGCGCGAGCTGGTGGCCCAGGCTGTCGTGCATGTCCTGGGCGATCCGGTGCCGCTCGCGCAGCCGCGCCTGGTGCACCACCATGACCCGCTCGCGCACCAGCTGGTCGTTGCGCTCGCGCAGCGCGTCCAGCAGGGCGCGGCGCTGCGCCCGGTAGCGGCCGTAGAGCGCGGGCAGGACGACGAAGACCAGGAACATGCCGAGCGACAGTCCGATGATCAGCTTGAGCGGGGCCAGGGCGCCGTCCTTCAGCGTCCCGGTCACGTTGAACAGCAGATAGCTCAGCACGAAGGAGCCGAGCAGTCGCCCGACCCGGCGGATCCGCGCCCCGGCGGCCCAGCCCGCGCAGACCAGCATCGGCAGGGGCCCGAACGACCAGCCGGTCATCGCCCCGGCCAGCACCAGCGCGGTGGCCGGGAGCCCCCGTCGCAGCACCCACAGCACCGCGACGGCGATCCCGAAGGGGACCGCCAGACCGGTACGGCTGACCAGCTCCAGCAGGCCGGCGACCACACCCATGAACAGGGCCTGCACGGCCTCGCCCACCACCCGCCGCCGGGGCCAGGGCCCGGGCAGCGCCGTTCGTACCGCCTTCGACCAGGCCCGCGCGATTGCTTCCACCCGTCGAGGCTAACCGGGCGGTCACCGCGCCCGCGGTCACCCTTCGTCGCCCTCCGCACCGACGAAAGTCGCCGGTCCGCAGGCGGTGAGCAGCAGCGCCACGTCGTCCACCCGCCCGGTCGAGCCGACCTCGCGCAGCAGCCGCTCGGCCAGCTCCTCCAGCTCCTCCCCGGCCCGGCCGTGGTCCAGCGCGGCGCGCAGCCGCTCCACCCCCTGGTCGATCGCCAGCGCCGGGTCCTCCACCAGTCCGTCCGTGTAGAGGGCGAGCAGCGAGCCGGGCCGCAGCCGTAGCTCGCTGACCGGATACGCCGCCTCCTCGTCCACGCCCAGCAGCGGCCCGCCGGGGACGTACAGCGCTTCGGCCCGCCCGTCCGGGTGGCGCAGCACCGGCGGCAGGTGCCCGGCGCGGGCGATCCGGACGGCGCCGTCGGCGGGGGTGAGGCGGACCAGGCAGCAGCTGGCGAGCAGCCCGGGGTCGAGGTCCAGCAGCAGCCGGTTGGTGCGGGCGAGCACCTGGTCGGGCGGCTCGCCGCCGCTGGCGAAGGCGCGCACGGCGCTGCGCAGCTGGCCCATCGCGGCGGCGGCGCCGACGCTGTGGCCCTCGACGTCACCGATCACCAGGGTGAGGTCCGCGCCGGTGACGATCGCGTCGTACCAGTCGCCGCCGATCTCCATGCCCTGGGTGCCGGGCAGGTAGCGGGCGGTGATCCGGATGCCGGGCACCTGCGGGAGGCGGTGCGGCAGCAGGCCCTGCTGCAGGCCGCGGGCCAGGGCGAACTCGGCGTCGTAGAGCCGGGCGCGCTCCAGGGCCTGGGCGATGAAGCCGCTGAGGCCGGTGAGCAGGCCGCGCTCCTCGGCGGTGAACGGGTGCGGGAGGTCGAAGCCGAGGATGCAGCTGCCGACCGGGCGCCCGGAGGCGATCAGCGGCAGGAAGGCCCAGGCGCCCATTTCGTCCAGGGCCAGACCGGGGTAGGTGGCGGCGAGCTCGCGCACCGACTCGAAGAAGATCGGGGTGCCGGTGCTGAGCGTCTCGGCGCCGGGTATGCGGGCGTCGAGCGGGGTGCCCTCGAAGCCGTCCAGGAAGCCGTCCGGGTAGCCGAACTGGGAGACCAGGTGCAGGTGCTGCTCGCGCACCCCGTAGATGGCGAGCTCCTGGCCACCGAAGGCCGGGAGGATCTCCTCGGCCACCGCCCGGCACACGTCGCGCACGGTGACCGCCTCGGTGAGCGCGCTGGCGAGCTGGAGCAGGTGGTGGGTGCCGCCCACGCCAGTGGTCGTGGGCGGCGGCGGGGCGGCGGGCGGTTCGGCCGCGCCCGGCGGCGCCTCGGCGGCGACCACCCGGCCGGTGACGCCGTGGATGTCGGGGTAGAGCGAGAAGGCGAGCCAACCGTCCGGCGGGCGGGCGGCGAGGAAGGCGG
Organism: Kitasatospora sp. NPDC048296; assembly: GCF_043201815.1. Classification (NCBI taxonomy): domain Bacteria; kingdom Bacillati; phylum Actinomycetota; class Actinomycetes; order Kitasatosporales; family Streptomycetaceae; genus Kitasatospora; species Kitasatospora sp. NPDC048296. Next base: position 33,554 of record NZ_JBICZB010000062.1, on the reverse strand, counting down.
TGGGCTGCTGGGAGATCAGGGCCGCGCGGTGGCGGTTCTCGTAGACGGGGTCGGTGAGCCAGGGCAACACCTCCCAGAGGCGGTGGCCGACCAGCTCCTCCCGGCTCGCCCGCAGCAGCGGCTCGCTGGCGCGGTTGGCGTAGGTGATCAGGCCGTCCGGGTCGAGCGAGAAGACGCCCTCGCGCAGCCGCTCGACGGCGGCCGCGGCGGCGGTGAGGGTCCGGACGTCCAGGACGGCGCCGACCAGGTGGGTCCGGCCGTCGACGATCGCGCCGGGCACCCGGGCCCACAGCTCCACCGGGTACGGGCGGCCGTTCGGCCCGAGCACCCGCACCCGGGCGGCCAGCACCTCGCCGCGTTCCAGGGCGGTGCGGGCGGCGGCCCGGAACTCGGGCACGTCCCCGGGGGCGATCCGGCGGGTCAGACAGCTCACCGTGCCGTCGAACTCGCCGGGCGCGAAGCCGAAGATCTCCCGGAACACCGCGTCGGCGGCGAGCGCGCCGGTGGCCGTGTTCCAGTCGAACAGCCCGACCCTCGTGCTGGGCACCGCCGGCGGCGGAAGCTCCACCACGGCGGCGTCCCCGGCCGGCTCGACCGGCTGCCCGGACCCGGCCAACTCGGCAAGCCCGGAGGCGAGTCGGGAGGCGATGGCGTCCAGCTGACCGGCCGCCCGCTCCGGCACGCCCTCGTCCGAGGCCGGCCACAGCACGCTGAGCACCCCGAACCGGTCCCCGCCGTACCCCACCGGCACGCAGGCCGAGACGAAGTCGTACGGCAGGCCGACCGCGAGCTGCGGGAAGCGCCGCATGGTGTCCTCGGTGTCGGCCAGCGCGATGGTCCGGCCGGTCCGGAAGCAGACCGCGACCGGCAGCGGCCCGGCGGCGGCGACCCGCCGGAACGAGCTCATGATCGACAGTGGCACCCCCGCGAGGGTGCACAGCACCAGCGACCGGCGGTCCCGCGAACGCAGGTACGCCATCGCCCCGTGCGCCCCGGTGGACCCCAGCACCCGGCGGACGGCCTCCGCCAGCAGTTCGTCCCGCTCGCGGACCGCCTCCGGGGCCGCCTCCAGGGCAGCCTCCACGACCGACTCCCAGACCGCCCCCGGCACCGCGCCCGAGCCCGTATCCGGAGCCGTGTCCAGGACCGGTCCCGGCAGGGTTTCCGGGACCTCCTCGCGGACCGGCTCAGCGGCCCCGGTCGCATGCGGACGGCGCATGCTCCCTTGCTACGTCCGCCCCGGAACCGTGTCAAGGCGAGCCCCCACCGCCCTGGGCCACCCGTCGACCTCGCGCGCACCGGCACGGACACCCTCACCCACCGCGCGAGCCATCCGCCGAGGGGGTGATGCCTACAGCTCGGTGAGGTCGACCTCCACCGGGTACGGCACCACGGCCTTCACCAGCCCGGCGAACAGCTCGCCCGCCCGGTACGACTGGCTCGCCGCGTCCAGCACATACGTGTGGACGACCGGCACCCGGCCCTGCCCCTGCTCGACCCGCCAGTAGAAGGGGATGCCGGCCTTGGCGTACTGGTCGAGCTCGACCACCCGGTCGGTGGTCTCCGAACCCGGAGAGAGGCTGAGCGGCGGCTCCGGATGGTTCGGGGACTGTTCGATATCCTCCCGGCGAGTGGCGGCACCGAGGCCGCCGGGGGTGGAAGCGAGAGCGGGATGCAGTCGCCGTCGTCCGAGGGGTCCGCCCGGGAGCAGTCGTGGCAGTGGGACGGGGAGGCGGACGGCGCGGCCGAGGCACCCGGGGACGTGATCGGCGCGGGCGGGGACGGGCCTCGGCTGAGTCGGCGCGGGCTGCTGATCGGGGCCGGGGTGCTGGCGGCCGGCGGGGCGGCGTGGGCGTTGGCGAGCTCGGGCTCCGACCGGCCGGTGCCGGAGCCGACGAAGCCGACGCCGACCGCACTGTCCGGGCCGACCCCGCTGTGGACGTACCGGGGCGCGCAGGCCATGACCCCCGAGCGGCTGGTCGCCCCGCCGGACCGCCCGGTGTTCCTGTCCAAGGCCGGGCTGCAGGTCCTCGACCCGGCCAGCGGTGCCCCCCAACGGCTGCTGGTGTTCGACCCGCCGCCGCCCCCGGGCTGGCCGAGCGACGTCGAGCCGCCCGTCGGGAAGGTCGCGGTCGGGCCCGAGTACCTCTTCACCGCCACCTCCCGAGGGCACCTGGACGCCCGCCACCTCACCGACCCCACCCGCGACTGGAGCCTGCCGCTGCCCGATGAACTGCAGGACCAGCTCCTGTTCACCTGCATGGGCGGCGGCGTCCTCTACGGCTACGTCTGGGGCCGGCCCCGCGCGGACGGCACCGCGCCGAGCAACCGGGTCTTCGCGCTGCGGCTCGACGGCCGTTCCCTGCTCTGGTCCGTCGCCGGCGACCACCAGGAACAGCCGGTCGCCCCCGCCACCAGGGGCACTGCCCGCCTGGTGGCCTGCGCCCGCTCCCTCGGCGACCGCACCGAGCTGGTGGTCCGGGACGCCACCACCGGTCGCGAGCTGTGGACCGCCCCCGGCGACGAGGACCTGCGCTGGTGCGCTGCCGCAGGGGAGAACTTCCTCGTCCCGGACGGCAACGGCGGCGTGCGCGGGCTGGGGCCCGACGGCGAGCCGCGCTGGACCCACTCCCCCGCCCGGGGCGAGTCCTGGCGGGCGTTGCCGCCCGTCCCGGACGGCGTCCGGGTGTTCGTCCCGCACGACAACGGCCTCGTCACCTGCCACGACGCAGGCACCGGCGCGGTGCTCTGGTCCTACCGCCTGCCGTTCCTGCTGGACCGACGCAGCCGTCCACTGGTCGTCGGCGGCACGCTGTACGTCCCGGGTCCGGCGGCGGGTGGGGTCAGCGCGGTCGACACCGCGACCGGCGTGCCGGCGTGGACCTTCCACGACTCCGGCCCGGGCCGGGACGTCTGGACCGTCGCCGCCGACGGAAACCACCTCTACGCCGGCCACGACGACATCCTGCACGCCCTCCCGCTGTCCTAGCTGGGGCCTGTCCGGCGGACGGGACGACACGGCAGGATGGCCTGATGCAGGTACGCCCGATCTCCCCCGACAAGCTGGCCGAACTGCTCGCCGACCGCATCACCGCGCTGCCCGGCGCCGGCGAGCGCTGGCTGCGGGTCGCCGTGGACGGCGCCGGGCCCGCCCGGCCCGAGCTGCTGGCCGACGCCCTGGTGGAGCCGTTGCGGCTGCGCGGCCGCCCCGCGCTGCGCGTGTCCGCGGCGGACTTCCTGCGCCCGGCCTCGATCCGGCTGGAGTACGGCCACCACGACGCGGACGCCTTCCACGACCTCTGGCTGGACGACGGCGCCCTGCTGCGCGAGGTGCTGGACCCGCTGGAGCCGGGCGGCAGCGGCCGGGTGCTGCCCTCGCTGCGCGACCCCGTCACCGACCGCTCCACCCGCGCCCCGTACACGCAACTCCCGCCCGGGGGCGTGCTGGTGCTGGACGGCGCGTTGCTGCTCGGCCGCTGGCTGCCGCTGGAGCTGACCGTCCATCTGGCACTCACCCCGGCCGCGCTGGCCCGCCGCACCCCCGCCGACCAGCAGTGGACGCTGCCCGCCTTCGCCCGCTACGAGGCGGAGACCGGGCCCGCCGAATCCGCCGACGTCACCGTGCGGGTGGACGACCCGCGCCACCCCGCCCTGGTCGAGCGGCCGTAGGGCCTGACCGGCGGGTCTCGCCGCGGACCCGGCGGGGATCCGCCGGTCAGGCCCTGCCCGCCGGGGCCGGGCCGCGCTGGCAGTAGGGGCACCAGAACACCATCCGGTCCCGTGGGGGCTCGCCCTGACGTCCCGACCGGACCGGCGTGACGCAGCGCGGGCAGGGCCGTCCGGCCCGGCCGTACACCCAGTGCTGGTAGCCGGGCCGGGTGTCGCCGGTGGTGACGTGGCCCGGGCGCAGCTTGTTGGCCTCCAGCATCTGCCGGGCACGTTCCACCAGCCGGTCGGGGTGCGGGAGTTCGCCGATCGCGGTCCACGGCGTCAGGCCGGCCGTGAAGCACAGCTCGTTGGCGTAGACGTTGCCGATCCCGGCCAGGTTGCGCTGGTCGAGCAGGGCCTCGACGAGCGGGCGGCCGGGGTGGGCGAGGAGTCGGCGGACGGCCTCGACCGGATCCCAGTCGGGGCCGAGCAGGTCGGGGCCGAGGTGGCCGACGGCCCGCTGCTCGTCGGTGGTGCGCAGCAGCTCGACGACGGGCAGCCGGTAGCCGACGGCGGTGCCCCGCTCGGTGTCGAGGACGGCGCGGATCTGCCGGGCCGGGCCGCCGGTCCAGCGCTCGCCGGGGCGGTAGACCTCCCAGCGGCCGTCCATCCGCAGGTGGGTGTGCAGGGTGAGGCCGCCTTCGAGGCGGGTGAGCAGGTGTTTGCCGCGCGGGCGGACCTCAAGCACCCGGCGGCCGGCGAGGGCGGCGGTGGCGTGCGCGGGCACCCGCAGCTCGGCGCTGGTCAGCAGCTGCCCGGCGAGGGCCTCGTGCAGCCGGGCCGCCACGCGGTAGATGGAGTCACCTTCTGGCATGACTCCATTCTGGTCCGCATGACGGCCCGGCGGGCTGGCGCCCCTGGCTGCCGGCGGGCCCCGGGGGCTACTCGGACTCGGCCGCGACGCCTTCGCGGACCACGACCACCGGGCAGGGCGCGTGCTCGGTGAGGTGGCGGCTGACCGAGCCGAGCAGTACGCCGGAGAAGCCGCCCCGGCCGCGGCTGCCGACGACCAGCAGCGCGGCGCCCTTGGCGGCCTGGAGCAGGGCCCCGGCCGCGTTGCCGGGCATCACGCTCTGGTTGATCCGCACGCCCGGGTCGTCGCCGACCACCTTGACGACGCTCTCGGCGAGGGTCTTGCCGGCGAGCTCCTCCGGGTTGTAGACGTCTTCCGGCACCCTCGTCCCGCCCCAGCCGTAGAAGGCCGGGTACTCCCAGGCGGCGATCGCGTCGATGGTCCCGCCGACGGCCTTGGCGTAGTCGACCGCCCAGTGCAGCGCCTGCTCCGAGGCGGGCGAGCCGTCCACACCGACGACGATCCGGGGGTTGGCAGTCATGCCGTGTCTCCTTCGGTTGCTCCTGCTCGGCACCAACCCGCCAAACATAGATCAAATCGGACAAATGGTCGGTATTTGCCGCGCCGCCGCAGCGGCGGCTTCGCCGAGGTCCTCGCCGCCCTGCCGTCGAGGGAGGCCCACGAGCCCCGGAGCCGTGAGCACCCGGTCGCGGCGGGCGGCTTCCTGGACGCCGACGGCTGCTACTGGCGTCTGGCCCGGGGCCCGCTGGAGCGCCGGCCGGCCAAGCGGCTGGCGGTCGGCGCCGACGAGATGACGCTGGGCGACTGGCACGAGGACTTCCCGGACGCCCTGGTCCCGGTGCTGCTGGCCCCCGAGGAGCGTCCGGCCGCCTGGCGGAAGGCCTCGGCCGAGGACCCCCGGGCGTACGGGTTCCGCGCCGCCGACGGCCGGACGCTGCTCTACCTCGACGTCTTCTGCTGACTCAACTGCGGTAGGCAGCCCAGGAGTTCGCCATCCGCTGGGCCTGACCCGGGGTGAACTGGGTCATGCAGGAGTCGTAGCTGTAGTCCATGAAGTTGTGGATCGGGTCGAGCCCGGAGCCCGGGCAGCTGTGGCGGCCCTCGGGGCAGCCGTAGCCGGGCGTGCCCTCGGGCGGGGTGTCGTCCACGTAGTCGCCCGGGGGCAGGCAGCCGCCCTGGAAGGTGTGGAAGAGGCCGAGCCAGTGGCCGGTCTCGTGGGTGGCGGTGTTGCCCTCGTTGTAGTGGGTGACGGGCCCGCCGGGCAGGGAGTCGTCGAGGACGACCACGCCGTCGTCGGTGGGGTTCGAGCGGTAGAGGTTCGGGAAGGTCGACCAGCCGAGCAGGGACTGCCCGAGGTGGGCGGTGTAGAGGTTGAGGGTGCCCTGGTCGCCCTTGCGCAGGGCGGTCTTCATTGCCCGCTCGGTGGCGGAGCCCGGGGTCATGCCGGTGTACCAGGCGGCGTTGTCGGTCCAGTCGGTGCCGGCTAGCTCGAAGTGGAACTGGGTGGGGGTGTTGCCCGCGCCCTGGCCGCCGTAGGTGGCGTTGAGGTGGTCGATCTGGGTGGCGACGACGCCCTGGTCCAGCCGCCCGGCGTCCCCGGCGTGGATCACGTGGACGTACACCGGGACGATGGTCGGGACGGCGGCGAGCGGGACGTGGGCGGAGCCGAGCTCGGCGAGCCGGTCGTCCAGGTCCGTCTGCATCGCCCGGGCCTCGGCGGCGCTGACGGCGTTAGGGTCCTTCCCGGCCCGGCTGCCGGCCGGCTTGCGGGCGGCGGCGTCGGTGCCGTCACAGACCGCTGCGGCGGCCACCGCGTGGTGCGGGGCCGGGGCCGCGAGCTGGCTCAGTCCGGCGGCGGCGACCAGCGCGGCGGCGCAGGGGAACAGGCGGGGGGCGCGCGAGCGCGCCCGGGCGGTACGGCGCATCAGCGCTCCTGACGGGAAAGGAAGGTGACCGGGTGTCGCCCGCGCCACGCGCCCGCCCGTCGGCGCCCGGCCGCTGACCACCGGGCGCAGCCACCGACGAAAGCCCACCGGCGGTGCCCGGCGCGGATTCGCCGAGACTACGACGCCGTGAAGTCGATCTCCCGCAGGGCACGCGCGGCGGCCCGGTCGAGTACCACGGCCGACGCACAGCCCGCCGGCGGCCGCCCGGCCCCGAGCAGCAGCCGGCGCAGCCGGTCGGCGGCGGCCCGGTGCCGGGCGAAGGCGTAGTGGGAGACGCCGCGTCCGCGCCGCCGCTGGCCCGCCCGGGCCTCGGCCGGGTCGACGTCGAGCAGCAGCAGGTGCACCCGTCGGCCCTGCCGGGCGGCGGCACGGGTGAGCCAGGCCCGGACGAAGGGGAGCGTGCCGCAGTCGTGGACGGCGAGCGGCCCGCCGCCCAGGACGGCGCGACGCAGCCGCCGGTAGTGGGCGAGCCTGGCGAGCGGGCGGTAGAGCGCGTACGGGAGGCAGCCGGGCAGCCGGGCCGCGTACTCCTCTCGGATCTGCTGGGAGTCGACCAGCGGGGCGCGGATGCTGCGGCGCATCAGGGTGCTCTTGCCGCTGCCGGGCAGTCCGGTGACCACCAGCAGATCGCCGGCGGGGTAGTGCAGGACGGCCGGGCCGGGGCCGCGCAGCTCGTGCAGGCCCGCTCGGATCGCCCGGCCGTCGGCGGTGCGGGGCGGCGACGCCGTGGGCACCGCCGCCCTCGCTGTTCGTGTCCCGGCCACCGGCCCGCCCCCCACCGTTTCCTGGTTCCTCCCCCAGGAGCATGGCGTATTCCCAAGAACGAGTAAAGACCCGTGGTCAGGGCGGGTACGGAGGGCCGGTGCGGGCAGCCGGGCCTGTCTTGTGGGTCTTGGCGGACCCGGCGCGGACCCGCAGGACTGACCTTCAGCCCAGCTGAGGGGCGACCCGGGAGGCGATCAGCTCCAGGTGGTCCAGGTCGGCCAGGTCGAGCACCTGGAGGTAGACCCGCTCGCTGCCGACCGCCGCGTACCGGCCGATCTTCTCCGCGACCTCGTCCGGGGTGCCGGCCAGGCCGTTGGCCTTCAGCTCGTCGACCTCGCGGCCGATCGCGGCGGCCCGGCGGGCCACCTCCGCGTCGTCCCGGCCGACGCAGACGACCAGGGCGTTGGAGTAGACCAGCCCGTCGGCCGGGCGCCCGGCCCGCTCGGCGGCCTCGCGGACCCGGCCGAACTGGGCGGCGGTGTCCTCCACCGAGGCGAACGGCAGGTTGAACTCGTCGGCGAAGCGGGCGGCCAGCGCCGGGGTGCGCTTCGGGCCGTAGCCCCCGACCAGCACCGGGATGCGCTCCTGGGCGGGCTTGGGCAGCGCGGGCGAGCCGGTGAGGGTGTAGTACTCGCCGGAGAAGTCGAAGGTGTCGCCGAGCTTGGTCCTCCACAGCCCGGTGATGATCTCCAGCTGCTCCTCCAGCCGCCCGAACTTCTCCTTGGGGAAGGGGATGCCGTAGGCGGTGTGCTCGGCCTCGTACCAGCCGGCGCCGAGGCCGAACTCGACCCGGCCACCGCTCATCGCGTCCACCTGGGCGACCTGGATCGCGGTGACGCCCGGCAGCCGGAAGGTGGCGGCGGTCATCAGGGTGCCGAGGCGGATGGTGCTGGTCTCGCGGGCGAGGCCGGCCAGGGTGATCCAGGCGTCGGTGGGGCCGGGCAGGCCGTCGGCGTCGCCCATCTTCAGGTAGTGGTCGGAGCGGAAGAAGGCGCTGAAGACGCCGAGGTCCTCGGCGGTGCTGGCGACCTTCAGGAGGGTGTCGTAGCTCGCGCCCTGCTGGGGCTCGGTGAAGATGCGGAGATCCATGCGGGCCATTCTGGTACAGACCACCCGCCCGTGAGCGCAGGGAACCGGCCATGCCACGGAACGTTCCGAAGGTGGCCAAGGTCTCACCACGGAACCGTCACGGGTCGGCTTGCCCACCCGCCGGTTCGCCTACCTTGGACGGATGTTCGCGACCCCCGACGAATCGTTTCAGCCCTCCCCCGACGGGCCGGACGGCTGCCCGCTTCCCGGCATCGTGGCCTCCTTCACGCCCCGGCTGGCCGAGCTCGCCTTCGAGCCCGGCTTCGTCGCGGCGGTCGACCAGCACGTGGCGATGCTGCGGGAGCTGCTGTACGCGCAGGGGCCGGAGCTGACGCCCCGGCCCCTGGACCGTGCGGAACTGGCGGACTACGCGCTGGGCTTCCTGGACGCGCTGGCCGAGATCGGCTGGCGGGAGCCGGTGGGCTACGACTACGCCGTTCTCCGGCTGACCGCGATCTGCTGGCTGGTGCGCGAACAGGGCCTGCTGGAGGTCTGAGTTCCGCCACCGGTTCCGAGCGCGCCCGGTTGTCCGGGATGGTTCCGTCGGGTGAACGCTGCGGCCGTCCGCACGCGTACAGTGGCGACCCGGAGGATCGGGCCGTGTGGCGGGAGGGTGCGCAGGTGATCGGAAGCGGTACGGACAGCGGTACGGACAGCCGTGCGGCCGCGCACCGGGTGCTGCAATGGCGGGTGCGGCCCTCCGGGGCCCGGGCCGCCGTCCTGGTTCTGCACGGGGGCGAGGAGCACAACCTCTCCCGGCCGGGCCGCCTCAACCTGCCGCTGCTGCGGATGCGCGGCTTCCTGCGCTCGCTGGGCCACGACACCGCGGGCGCCGGGATCGCCGTCGGCACCGTCCGCTACCGCCACCGCGGCTGGAACGGCGAACGCGCCGACGCCGCCCGGGACGCCCTGGCCGCCCTCGACGAGGCGGCCGCGCTGCTCGGCCCGGTGCCGACCGTCCTGATCGGCCACTCCATGGGCGGCCGCGCCGTCCTGCGGGCCGGCGGCCACCCCTCCGTCACCGGCCTGATCGCCCTCGCCCCCTGGTGCCCGGCCGAGGACCCCTGCGAGCACCTGGCCGGCCGCGACGTCCTGCTGCTGCACGGCGACCGCGACACCGTCACCCCGCCCGCCGACACCCACGCCTTCGCCGCCCGCAGCCGCGCCGCCGGCGCCCGCGTCTGCGGCTACACCGTCACCGGCAGCGGCCACGCGATGCTCCAGCGCATCCCCGACTGGCACCGCGCCACCACGCGCCTGACCACCGCGCTCCTGGGCCTGCGCCCCCTCCCGGCCGAGACCGCCTCGGCGCTGGCGCTGCCGGCCACCTCACGGGAGGCGCTGACGCTGCCGCTGCCCCGGCAGCCCCGGGTCGCGCCGAACCTGCCGGCGAACGTCTGAGGCCGCCACCCCGGCGCGGCGGCCACCTGGGCGGGTGAACCGTACAGGGGTGCACCTGTAGGGATACGGGTGCGGGCTGCTAGGAAGCGGCCGGGGGCGCGGGGAGACGGCCGGCCAGGAGGGCGCGGCCGAGCGGGGTGGGCCGGTGGGTGACGGTGCGGCCGTCGCGCTCCTTGGCGCTGAGGCCGGATTCGGCGAGGACGGTGGCGTGTTCGCTCGCGGAGGCGGTGGAGATGCCGAGCAGGGCGGCCAAGTCCTTGGTGGAGCACGGGCCGTGGTCGGCGATCGCCTCCAGGGCGGCGGCCCGGGTCTGGCCGAGCAGGGCGGTGAGGGTGCGGCTCGGGGTGGGTTCGGCTTCGGCGAACAAGGGGCCGTTGATCCTGGCGGGGTAGAGGAGGACGGGCTGCTGCTCCGGGTCCTCGAAGCGGGCGATGACGGGGCGGCGGACGCCGAACACGCAGGGCTGGAGCAGCAGTCCGCGACCGTCCAGTCGCAGGTCGTGCCGGCAGCCGCCGACCAGCGGGAGGGTGAGCACCGGGCGGCGCCAGGAGATCGCCGGGTGCAGCGAGCGCAGCACCTGGTCCGGCTCGGTGATCCTGCGGCGGAGGCCGTGCTCGGTGGTGACGATGGTCTCGATCTGCCGCCGGTAGGGGTCGATCGCCCGGGTCTGGTACTCGGCGGTGACGTTGCCGAGCAGCTTCCTGGCCCGTCGGTCCCCCGTCGCCACACCCCGGGCGAAGGCGCTCAACTGCCGCTCCCCGCCGACCGATCGCAGGTGCTCGCGGAGCGGCTCCTCGGGCGCCTCGGCGGTGGCGCTCTCGGTAGCTCCGGGGTCGCGGCGGACGGTGAGGAACTCCGGGATCGCGGAGCGGGTGTAGAGGTCGAAGAGCAGCGCGGTGCGCGGGTTCCAGGAGGACCGCAGCCGGTCCCGCCAGGGCTTGAAGCGCGGATCGCGGTGCCCGCTGACCAGGGCGTGCACGCTCAGTGACAGCTCCATCGACATGTCCGGACGCGCGGCCACCCGGAGGCGTTCCAGGTCGTCCCTACCGAAGAAGATTCGCAGCACGGTGCCGATCGTCGCCCCGGAACCGTCCGGGCCGCAAGACAGTTCGGCGAGATCCGAATCGTTTGCGGGCGGTTCGGGGCCCGGCCAGGCTCGTAGGGGGCGCCCGGGTGACGGACCGGACGTCCGCCGGGGGGGGGGGGGGGGGGGGGGGGGGGGGGGGGGGGGGGGCGGCCCCCCCCCCCCCGCCCCGGGCCCTTACGCCGAGGTGTCCGCGCCGGTGCCGCGGCCGCGGCGGCCGAGCACGGCGCCCGTCACCGCGCCGAGGACGCCGACCACGATGCCCGCGATGCCCAGTGCGCGGGCGGTGGAGTCACTGCCGCTCGCCTTCGCGGTCGCGGTGCCCGTCGTGGTCGCCGGCGCCGGGTCGGCCTTGGCGCTCGCCGCGGCGCCGGGGGCGGGAGCGTCGGAGTCGCCGGCGGTGGCGGCGGTCAGCTTGAGCACCGGCGCCGGGTTCTTCGGCTCGGGCCGGCCGTCCTGGGGCTCCTCGATCCAGCGCACCACGGTGCCGTCGCTGTAGGTCTGCAGGGCCTTGAAGACGACCTTGTCCGTGCCGTCGGGCAGCGCGCCGAGGTCGACGGTGAAGTCCTGGAAGTGGCCGGGGGTGATCTGGCCGCCGGTCCACACGACCTGGGAGACGGCGTCGGTGATGTCGCCGTCATCGGTGTGGATCGGGGTGGCGAGCTTGGTGGTCTGGATCGCGTCGGTCCAGCCCGGCACCGGCGCGACCTTGACGGACGGGATCGGGTGGTCGGTGGGGAAGTCGATCTCGACCTTCACCGTGCTGTTCTTGTCGTCCTCGTTGGGCACGCGGAACGCGAAGGTCTGGTCGGTCGCGTTCTTGGGCACGCTGTTCGGCTGCACGATGACGTGCGCGGACGCCGGGACGGCCGCGCCGAGTACGGTCGCGGCGCCCAGGGCGCAGGCGGCGGCGAGACGCTTCTTCAGGGACAGGCTCATGGCTGTGTGGTCTCCGGGTCGGAGGTACGCGTGCGCCCGTGGAGACGGAGCACGCGTATGGGATCAGAGGGAGGGCGGACGGCCGTGACCGGACGGCGTTCCCGCTCCGGTCAGACGGCCGGTACCAGCGGCGGGCCGCGCCTGATCACCACGTGTCGCAACAGCGTCCACCGCGGCTGCCACCACCGGCCCTCGGCGGGCACGAAGTGCACGGCAGCGGCCCGCGACCGTCCGTGTGTCCCGCCGCGCAGCACCGCGAACAGGGCCAGCGCCCCGCGCAGCGACGCCGCGCGGGCGTGAACCGTCGCGGTGACGGTCTCGGCGGTCAGCCGGACCAGCCGCCACACGGCCACCTCGCCCCGCCACAGCCACCATCCCGCGGCGACGGTCGCCGCCAGGTGCGCGACGAGCATCGCGGGGCTCAGCCCCAGGAGCGCCGCATGGCTCCAGAAGGACACGTGCGTCGCCGCGACGACGGCGTGCGGAGCCGCACTGCTTCCCGCCGCGGCATGGGCGGCCGACGGACCGGAGCGACCGTTGCCCGCCGACAGCGCCCTGGACATGCCGGCCATGCCGGACATGCTGTGCATCCCGGGCATCGCGGCCATGGCGGCGGACGGGTTGGCCGGGCCGGCGGCCGTTGGAGGACGCCGACCGCACTGCGCGGCGTGGAAGAGGACGTGCAGTCCCCCCTGTCCCGCGGCCAGGCCACCGACGATCGCCCGCAGCGAGCGCTCCCGCCGCGCGGCGAGCACGGCGACGGCGCCGACGAGCACCCACCCGACCAGCAGCGCACCCGGCGCTACCGCGCTGCCGGACGCCAGCCCGTGCCCGAAGGCGGCCAGCGCGACGCAGACCGTCGCGAAGGGCAGAGCCCGCAGTACGCGAAGGTCGAGCGCGGCGGCACGCGCCGCCGTAGGCACGGGATCGGTTCTCGGGGCAGACATGGCCGGGACATCATGACACCGGCCTCCATCGCTCCGGTCGGGCTCCCCCGGATCGTTCCCAACCCGACACTTGCGGCCACCGAAGCGGCACAACGGGTGAGCGACGCGGACCCTGCGCTCAGGCGACGCTGACGTCGAACGGCAGGTCGGCGTGGTCGTTCCGGCCGCTGGAGAGGACTCGTCGCGATAGTGCGGCGATAGAGGGGCGTTGGTGCGGCTGCCTAACGTCGTCCTCGCACTGGAGGAGGATGGATGGACAGACGTCGGCTGGTCGTGGGTATCAGTGGTGCGACCGGGATCGTGTACGGGCTGCGGGTGCTGGAGCTGGCACGCAAGGCCGGCGTCGAGACGCACCTCGTCGTCACGCCCGCCGGGCAGCAGACCCGGGCGTACGAGACGGACCTGTCGGCGGCGGATCTGGCTGCCATGGCGGACGTCGTGTACCGGGCCGCCGACGTGGGCGCGGCCATCGCCTCCGGCTCGTTCCGCACTGCCGGGATGATCGTCGCGCCGTGCTCCATCCGCACGCTGTCGGCGATCGCGCAGTCCAACGGCGACAACCTGCTGACCCGGGCGGCGGACGTGACGCTCAAGGAGCGCCGCCGCCTCGTGCTGATGGTGCGGGAGACCCCGCTGACGCTCGGTCACATACGGGCCATGGCCGCGGTCACCGAATCCGGCGGGATCGTCATGCCGCCGGTGCCGGCGTTCTACCTCAGGCCCGGCAGCGTCGACGAGATCGTCGAGCACACGGCCGGTCGGGCGCTGGACCTGCTCGGGATCGACGTGCCGGACCTGCCGCGCTGGGGTGAATGAGCCTCCCGTGTGGACCTCCGGGCGCGCACGGCGTGGGGGGGGGGGGGGGGGGGGGGGGCGGCGGCGCCCCCCCCCCCCCCCCCCACGCCCGCCTCACGCGTAGACGTACTCCGGCTGCCACTGGTCCCGGGGCCGTTGGTGCAACTCCACGTAGACCTTGGCGATGGTCGCCGGGTCGAACCGCTCGTCGCCCGGGCGGATGAAGCCGCCGACGGTCACCGTGGTGACGTGCACGCCCGCGTCGCGCTGCTCCTCGTGCAGGGCGTGTGCGTAGGCGCGCAGCGCCGCCTTGCCGACCGAGAGGGTGGCGTAGTCGGGGGACGGCGCGAGTGCGAAGCCGCCACCCGTGATCAGGACGGTCCCGCGACCGCCGCGGAAGGCCGGGATCACGTGACCGGCCGCGACCGTCGCGCCGATGACGTTGACCGTGAGACTGGCCGCCCAGCCCTCCGGGCTGACCGCGGTGGGGGTGTCGGGGCGGGCGTAGGCGGCGTTGTAGACGAGCGACTCCGGGGCGCCCAGGTCGGCGACGGCGGCGTCCAGCGCGGAACGCAGCTGCGCCGGGTCCGCCGCATCGGCCTGGTAGGCGTGCGCGGTGTGGCCTTCCTCCTGGAGCTGTGCGGCCAGCTCCTTCAGCTTGGGGTCGGTCCGGCCGATCAGCGCGACCGCGTGGCCGGCCTCGGCGAAGGCGCGGGCCACGGCCATGCCCAGGCCGGGGCCGGCACCGATGATGAGGGCACTGCCCTTGTCGGTCATGATCACTCTCTCTCAACTCTCGGGGACGGGCACACGGGCGGAGGTGGCGGCGAGCCGGGCCGCCTCATTCCTTCGCGCTCTTGAAACCGTAGGCCTCCCAGTTGTCCAGCACGTGCTGCTGGAGCTCCGGGGACCAGTTGTGGGCGAAGTCCGAGGCCACCGGCCGCTGGTCGGCCGGGAAGCGGTCGGCGAGCAGGCAGTTGTAGACGACCTTGGTGGCGTGGTAGCTCAGCCGCTCGTGCTCGTCGAGATAGACCGGAATGATGTTCTGCGGCTGGGCGGGGAAGTGCGCCTCGCCGTGCTCCGGGTGCGAGCGGCTGGCGAACGCCCAGATGATCTGACCGGCATCGGCGATGTCGAAGTCGTGCTCGACCAGGAGCAGTTTGGGCACGCCGAAGGCGAGCTTGCCCGCGCCGAACACCACCTCGCCGACCTGCTGGGCCATGTCCTTGGAGTCCAGGCCGGAGTCCTCGTGCCAGGACGGCTTCAGTGCGACGACCCACCAGTGCGCCGCCGACTCCAGCACGCCCCAGCAGGCCGACACCGGCAACCCTGCCTCGCGCAGCACGTGCGTCATCTCGGCGGCGTGCGGCAGGCCCCAACCGGTGTGGTCCTCCTCGACCGGCGCGCCGGCGACGGCGACCGGCAGGATCGCCTCGTCGCGGTAGGTCACGGCGGTGACGTGCAGCACGGGCTTGGGGGAGTGGCTGCCGCGGTCCAGGTAGCCCGGGTACTCGCCCATGGGGCCCTCCTCGACCAGGTCGGTGCGGGAGACGTAGCCCTCGATGACGATCTCGGCGGTGGCGGGCACCAGCAGGTCCACGGTCTCGGCCGGCACCAGCTCCAGCGGTTCGCCGAAGTAGGCGCCGAGGAAGTGCGACTCGTCGTCGCCCTCCGGCAGGGGCATGCCGCCGACGTAGGGCAGGCCGGGCTCGACGCCGAGCGCGACCGCGACCGGCATGTCCTCGTCCTGCTCGGTCCACTGCGCGCGGATCATCCCCAGGTGCTGGGGCGGCGGGATCAGGCAGGCCAGGCGGTTGTGGTCGACCAGCATCATGCGGTTGATCGACCAGTTGGTCCACGACCCGTCCGGCGTCTTCGCGATGTTCATCCCGAAGGACTGGATGTAGCGGCCGCCGTCGCCGTCGTGGATCAGCGGGGTGGGGAACTTCAGCAGGTCGATCGCGTCGCCCGTCATGACGTTCTGTTTGCAGGGCGCGGCGGCCCGCTCCACCACCACCGGCGGGATCGGCTCGCGCTGCCGCGCGTCGGCCAGTGCGGTGACGATCTCGGCACCCTTGGCGTCCGCCGGGAGGCCGAGGGCCAGTGCGATGCGGCTGTAGGTGAGGCCGGGCTGGGCGGACAGCCCGCCGGGCGCCGACAGCACGCGGAAGCCCTTCTCGATGCCGGTGACGGAGTTGAAGAGCGGGGCCGGGGCCCGCAGTTCGTAGGTGCGACGGGCCACCGCGCCGAGTTCGAGCCGCCAGTCGACCTCCTTGTCGATCGGCTGGAGTTCGCCGATCGCGTCCAGGGCGTCGATGAAGGCGCGAAGGCTTTTGAGGTGATTCACGACAGTCCTCCTCGTTCGTGCGCCTGACGCTAGACACGCCCGATATCGCGGTGCTAACGCCGGGACATCGCCGGAATCCGGTGTCTGTTCGCGCTGCCGGCCGTGCTCGTCGAGCGCTCAGCGGATGTCGTCCTGCCTGCCCGAGTGTCCGGCGGCCGTGAGGGGTTCCCGGGCTGGACGGGCGCTCTCCCGGTGGTCACCCTGGCGGTCGGCACACTGGCCCAGGACGCGGTGGACCTCGCCGAGATGCGCCGAGGCCCCCGCGGCGCGGAACATCCGGAGGGCACGCCCCAGTTGGAAGCGGGCGGTCTGATACTCACCGACCGAGGTCAGGGTGCGGCCGATCAGCAGGTAGCAGTAGCCCTGCGCGGTCAGATCGCCCAGGGGTTTGGCGGCGGCCAACGCGGCCCGCGCCTGCCGCAGTTCCTCGGGCTGGCCGCCGCGCAGCGCCAGTCCGCAGGACTGCGCGGCGGCCAGGCGCCACGCGTAGGAGTTCAGGCCGTGCGCTGCCGCCTGGGCGATCAGGGTGGAGAGCACCTGCTGCTCGTCGGTCAGCCAGGCCAGGGCGGTGTCACGGTCGGCGAAACCCGTCGGCGTGAGGCCCGCCGGGAGCGGGACGTGGTCGGGCTCGACGTCCGTCGGCCGGGCGCTGCACCTGCGGTCGGCCACCAGGGCCCAGCGCAGGTAGTAGTCGTAGAGCCGGTGGCCCGCGGCCCGCTGTTCGCGCGCGTCGGTCGCGTCGTCCACCAGCTCGACGGCGAACGCCCGGAGCAGGCTGTGCATCGTGTACCGGCCGGGGGCGCTCTCGGTCAGCAGACTCATCGCCGCCAACTCGTCCACCAGCGGCGCCGCTTCGGCCGGCGGGATGTCCGCGAGCGCCGCCGCCGCGGCCGCCGTCAGCTCCGTGCCCGGGTGCAGGCCGAGGAAGCGGAAGACGCGCGCGGCCGGCTCCGTGAGCCCGACGTACGACCAGGACAGCACGCTGCGCACGGTGCTGGCCTCGTCCCCGGCGCTCAGCGCGTTGAGCGCGCCGCGGTCCAACTGGTCGGCGAGCGTGGACAGCGGCGTCGCGGACACGGCGGCGCGCGCCGCCACGACGGACAGCGCCAACGGCAGGTGCGCGCAGCGCTCCGCGATGACCTCGATCGCCTGCCCCTGCCCGGACGTCCGCCGGGTCCCGAGCCTGCGCACGAGCAGTTCGTGCGCGGCGTCCGCGCTGAGCGGGGCCAGCACCAGCGCCTCGGCGCCTTCCAGCGCCACCAGGCTGCCCAGCGACCTGCGGCTGGTCACCAGCGCGCGGCAGTCCTTGCCGGACGGCAGCAGCGGCCGGACCTGGGCCGCGTCGCGCACGTTGTCGAACACCACCAGCAGCCGCTTGTTCGCGATCAGTCCCCGGTAGAGCGCCACCCGGCCCTCGGGCGTGGCGGGAAGACGGGTTGCGGGGACGCCCAGGAAGTCGAGCAACGCGCGGATGGCGCCGTCGGTCGCAACGGGTCTGCCCTCGGCGGTGAAGCCGTTCAGGTCCAGATACATCTGCCCGTCGGGAAACCGCTCGGCGATGCTGTGTGCCCAGGCCAGGGCCAGGGTCGTCTTGCCGACGCCGGCAGGCCCGACCACGGTGGCGACGCGCACACCGGCACCGACGTCCAGCGCGTCGGCCGCGAGCCGGCCGTACCCGCCACGGGAATCCTGCGGGGCGGCTGCCGCTTCCGGCGGCGGTGCGGGGGCGGCCAGCAGCCGAGTGAGCTCCCGAAGCTCCCGCTCACGACCGACGACCAGCCGCGGCGGGCGCGGCAGCTGCGACAGCGGGAATCCGACGCACTGTCCGCCCGGCGTGTCGCCCCGCACCGCATCCGTCAGGTCGTCCCGCGAAGGTGCGACGCTCGCCGCTTCGGCCTCCGTCGCGGCCCGGGCCGTTGCCGCCGCGGCCACCCGCGCTCGGGACGGCGCCCGTCCGGTCCGCGTCGCCGCCGCGGCCTCGGCCTCGGTCCGGACCACGGACCGGCCACCGGCGTGGGCCAGGGCGCGCGCCCGGTGCCACACCGCCATCAGCTCGGACAGCGGGGCGTCCCGCAGGGCCAGTCCGTGCAGTTCCCGCAGGCACTGCGAGGGGTCGGCGCCGATTCCGTCCCGCAGCGCCCGCCGGGCCCTGCCGTAGCAGCTGAGTGCCTCGGCGCGGCGCCCGGTGCCGTACAGGGCCACCATGGCGCGTTCGTACATCGGTTCCAGCAGCGGGTGCGCGACCGTGAGGTCCGTCAGCCGCGGCAAGGCCCGGTCGAAGTGGGTACCGCTCAGCAGCGCGTCCAGCCGGAGCTCCTCCAGGCGCAGCTGGAGTGTGTCGAACGAGGGCACCCAGTCGGCCTGGAGGCGTTCACACGGCACGTCCTCCAGGGGCTCACCGCGCCACAGGGCGAGGGCCGCGTCCGCGTGCCGCTCGCCGGAGCGCCAGTCCCCATCGCAGAGGGCCTTCCGGGCCAGGGTCTCCAGCGTTGCGGCGTGCAGGTGGTCGAGCTCGGCGTCGTCGCGGACCTCCAGCCGGTAGCCGCCGGCCGTGGTCTGCAGACGGTCGGCGACCTCCAGCAGGTTCCGGCGCAGCCGGGCCACGTAGTTGAGGATCGCCGGTTTGGCGTTCACCGGCTTGCGGTCCGGCCAGACCGCCTCCATCAGGGCGCCGGTCGAGACGGTGAGGTTGGCGCGCAGCGCCAGGCAGGCCAGGAGGGTGCGCTGCTTGGGCGCGGCTACGACGAGGCGATCTCCGCCGCCCGTCTCCACCTCAAGCGGCCCCAGCACGCCCAATCGCATTTCAGGCCCTCCCCCGACCATCACGCACCACAGTAACTCGTTTTCCGTAAGCGGTGTGTGATCTTGTATCAGTTGTCCGCGGTCCCGGCGGGAGCGGCCGTCGTGGCAGCTCCGGGACCGGTTCCCCCGGCGTCAGCCGCTCGTAGAGCTGCGTGTGCGACCGGCCGTAGCCGAGGCTCTGCCGAGCCGTGGCAGGCAGGCTCGACCGGTACCGGCAGGACACCACCGCACCAGGTACGAGCTCGGCAGCGGGATCGGCCGACGCGCCGAACCGGTGCGGTGAGCACCGGACGCTCAGGTCCGGTCACACACAGGTCCGTCTCGATTCGCACGGCGCGGGCCGGAGCGATGGTGATCCGGAAGTCTCCGGCCCGCGCCGTGGGGCGCCCCGCGGGTTGGCACTCCGCCTCTCACCTGCACCGACCCGCCCGCTCACCCGGGCCGACCCGCCGCTGATCCGTTCGGAACGCGGACCGGCGGTCGAGCCCGGTCCGTTTGGCGTTGACAATGGGATTTGTCCCCATTGTTCCGGAGCAAGGCTGGGACCGGTTTGGTCGACCTGCGGAGAAGTCCTGATGTGCCCGAGCGGCTTTCCCGCCCGAGGCGCAGCGGGCAAGGACGCCAAGAACACGGCCGGCCGCATGCGGGAAGGCCGAGGCGGCTGTTCAAGGGCCTGCTGAGCCTGCGCAGCCTCACCGGCCCGGTGCTCCTCCTGCAACTGGCGGTGATGCTGCTGATCGTCGTCGCCACGCTGGTGGCTCTCGTGGTCGGGGCCCGGCGCGACGCCACGGCGGACGCCGAGAACCGGACGCTCGCCGCGGCGCAGATGTTCGCGCACTCGCCGGGGATCCTGACGGCACTGAGCAGCCCCGATCCGACCGCGGCCCTGCAGCCGTACGCCGAGGCGGCTCGCAAGGCCGCCGGCGTGGACGCCATCATCGTCTACGGGTTGGACGGGATCACGCTCACCCACAGCGACCCGAACCAGATCGGGAAGCACGTCATCGGCCCCTACGCGCAGGCGGCGACCGGCAAGCCCTTCACCATGACCTTCCACGGATCACTGGGCCTCTCCGTGATCTCGGCGGTACCCGTCAAGGCCGCCGACGGCTCCGTCGTCGCCATCGTCTCCGCCCCGGTCACGGTCGGGAAGGTGCGGCACAAGGTGAACCAGCAGCTGCCGGTCCTGTTCGGCGGTGCCACGGTGGCTCTCGCCATCGGCGCGTGCGGGGCGAGCCTGGTGAGCCGCCGGCTGCAGCGGCAGACCCATGGCCTGGGCCCGGCCGAGATGACCAGGATGTACGAGCACCACGACGCCGTGCTGCACGCCGTCCGGGAGGGCGTGCTGATCCTCGGCGAGGACGGCCGCCTGCTGCTGGCCAACGACGAGGCCTGCCGGTTGCTCGGCCTGCCCCCCGACTGCCAAGGCCGTACGATCACCGGGCTGGGTCTGGGCCACCCGGTCGGCGAGCTGCTGGCCTCGGGGCGAGTGGTCACCGACGCTGTGGTCGGCTCCGGCGACCGCCTACTCTCGGTGAACACCCGGGCCACCGACCGCAACGGGGGACCACCCGGGCGGGTCGCGACCCTGCGCGACTCCACCGAGCTGCGCGCCCTGTCCGACAAGGCCGAGGCGGCCAACGAGCGCCTCAAGGTGCTGTACGAAGCCAGCAGGACGATCGGCACCACACTCGACGTGGTGCGCTCCGCCCAGGAACTCGCCGAGGCGGCCGTCCCGGGCTTCGCCGACTACGTCACCGTCGACCTCGCGGAGCCCGTCCTGCACGGCGACGAGCCCACCGGCACCCGGATCCTCCACCTGCGGCGCGCCGGGCTGAGCGGCGTCCACCGGGACACGCCGTTCCATCCCGTCGGTGCGACCGTTCCGATCGTTCCCACCGCCCTGCTCGGCCGCAGCCTGCAGCACGGCCAGTCCGTACTCGAAGCGGATCTGACCAGCTCCGCCGTCTGGCACGACGACGTCCCGGACCGGGCCCGGCGCACGGCCGAGGCCGGCATCCACTCGCTGCTGAGCGTGCCGTTGCTCGCCCGGGGCCAGGTCCTCGGCGTGGCCGTCTTCTGGCGCGCGGCCTCACCGAAGCCCTTCGACGAGGACGACCTCTCGCTGGCCGAGGAGTTGGTCGCCCGGGCCGCGGTCTGCATCGACAACGCCCGCCGCTACACCCGCGAGCACCGGATGGCCGTCACCCTCCAGCACAGCCTGCTGCCCGGCGGACTGCCCCAGCAGAGCGCCCTGGACGTCGCCTACCGCTACCTGCCCGCCGAGGCCGGCGTGGGCGGCGACTGGTTCGACGTGATCCCGCTGCCCGGCGCCCGGGTCGCCCTGGTGGTGGGCGACGTGGTCGGCCACGGCCTGCACGCCGCCGCCACCATGGGCCAGCTGCGCACCGCCGTGCACAACTTCTCCTCCCTCGACCTGCCCCCGGACGAACTGCTCGGCCACCTGGACGACCTGGTCAACCAGATCGACCAGGACCGGGCGGCCAAGGACGACGACGCCATCACCGGCGCGACCTGCCTGTACGCCGTCTACGACCCGGTCACCCTGCGCTGCACCATGGCCCGGGCCGGGCACCTGCTGCCGGCCCTGGTCCACCCGGACGGCGTGGTGGAGTTCCCCGAGTTGCCCGCCGGGCCGCCGCTCGGCCTGGTCGGCCTGCCGTTCGAGAGCGCCGAACTCCAGCTGCGGGAGGGTACCCGGCTGGTCCTCTACACCGACGGGCTGGTCGAGGACCGCTCCCGGGACATCGACGTCGGCCTCGAACTGCTGCGCTCCACCCTCGGCCAGGGCGACCGCAGCCCCGACGACACCTGCGAGGCGGTGCTGAACGCCCTGCTGCCGGCCAACCCGACCGACGACATCGCCCTGCTGGTCGCCCGGACCAGGGCGCTGCCCGCCGACCGGGTCGCCGTCTGGGACGTCCCGGCCGACCCGGCCGCCGTTGCCCGGGTCCGGGCCGGCGTCGCGGAACGGCTCACCGAGTGGGGGCTGGACGAGCTGGCCTTTGCCACCGAACTGATCGTCAGCGAGCTGGTCACCAACGCCATCCGGTACGGCATCGCTCCGATCCGGTTCCGCCTGATCCGTGACCGCGCACTCATCTGCGAGGTCTCCGACGGCAGCAGCACCTCCCCGCACCTGCGGTACGCGGCCAGCACCGACGAGGGCGGGCGCGGGCTGTTCCTGGTCGCCCAGCTCTCCGAGCGCTGGGGCACCCGCTACACCCCCAACGGCAAAGTCATCTGGGCCGAACAGCACCTCCACGAGGGCGCCACCCCGGCAGCGGAAGGTTCCGGCGGGATCCCGCTCGTGACCACCGAAGGACGTCTGGAGTCATCGTGACCGCATCTCGTGCCCGAGCGGCGACCGTCTCCGGCTGCCTGGTCCTCCTGGCCGTGGGCCTGGGCGCGTGCGGCCACACGCCGCCCGCCGCACCCAAGGACCCGTCGGTGGCCACCTCCGCGCAGGACGTGGGCGGCATGGACGTATTGACCGCCGCGGCGAAGAAGGAGGGCATGCTCAGAGCGATCGCGCTCCCCCGTGACTGGGCCGACTACGGCGGCCTGATCGACGGCTTCGAGAAGAAGTACGGGATCACGATCACGGTCGACAATCCGCTGGGCCACAGCCAGGACGAGGTCGACGCCATCAAGAACGGGACACGGCAGAGCGCTCCCGACGTCATCGACGTGGGGGACACGTTCGCCCGGGCAGCAGGCCGGCAGAACCTGCTCGCGCCGTACAGGGTCGCCCAGTTCGGCTCGATCCCGGGCAATCAGAAGGACCCGCAGGCCCGTTGGTCCAACAACTACGGGGGCTACATCTCCATCGGCTGCGACGCGAACCGCGTCGAGGTCTGTCCCCGGACCTTCGCCGATCTGCTGAAACCCGCCTACCGGGGCAAGGTCGCGCTCGAGGGCGACCCCACCCGCTCCGGGACCGGATTCGCCAGCGTGTACGCGGCGGCCCTGGCGAACGGCGGATCGTTCGACGACATCCAGCCCGGCCTCGAATTCTTCGCCAAGCTCAAGCAGGCGGGCAACCTCAACCCGGTCGATGCCACCTCGGCCACGGTCGCGAGCGGCCAGACGCCCATCAGCATCAACTGGGACTTCGTCAACCTCAACTACACCGACCAGCTCCGCAGCAAAGGCGTCAAGTGGCAGGTCTCGATCCCCTTCGACGGCAGCTTCTCCCAGTACTACGCGCAGGCGATCAACAAGAACGCCCCACACCCGGCGGCCGCCCGCCTGTGGCAGGAGTACCTCTTCAGCCCCGAGGGCCAGAACCTCCGGCTCAACGGCTACGCCCGCCCGGTGCTGCTCGACGCCATGGCGAAGGACGGCACCCTTGACCAGGCCGCCGCCGCAAGGTTGCCGACGGTCGAGGGAACGCCCGAGTTCCCGACGGACGCGCAGACCGAGAAGGCGCAGCAGACGGTCGCCGTGGGCTGGGCGAAGGCCGTCGGGAAGGGCTGACGCCGGGGGCGTGTCCAGTCGACGGTCCTCAGCCGCCGCTGCCCGCCGGGGCGGCGAGCCGGTAGCGGTTGGACTCCCGGGCCAGAAGTCCGTCGTCGACGAGGGCGCGCCGCAGCGAGACGGCGTCCAGCACGCCGCCCTCGCACCACGGCTGCAGGCGGTCGGTCACCGTCCGCTCGTCGTAGTCGTCGCCGGCGGCGAAGGTGCTCTCGGCGACGTGTCCGAGCACCGCGAGCCGGGCGTCGTCCTGCTCCGGCACGTTGACCAGGACGCCGCCGCGGACGTGGCCGCGCAGCTGCGGGTCGGGCTGGTCGGCCGCCCTCTCCTCCGCCACCCGCCGGGCGGCGGTCTCCGCGGCCGCGGCGAGGGCGTCGTCGTCCAGGGCCGGCGAGCCGCGCCCCTGGACGAGCAGTCCGCTGCGGACGAGCCGGCCGATGGCCTTGGCGGCCTGCGGTGCGGCGAGCCCCGAGAGGGAGAGGATCTCCGAGGAGGTCGACGCGCCGAGGGCGAGCGCCGAGAACACCCGGCGCAGTGCCGGATCGCCCAGGTCGATGGCGAGTTGTTCGGGTGTCATGAGAGAGAACGCATCCTTTCCGAAGCCTGCCGGCCCGTGCGCCCGGCACGGGCCGGTTCCCATCCGGGGTTCAGCGGCCCTTGCGCTTGACCTTGATCTTGGACAGGTCGGTGGAGACCGACCGGAGGTCGCGGTACTCGCCCCCGAGCTTGTGGATCGCGGCCGCGGCCAGTTTCTCGGCCCGGCCCAGCACGAGGTCCTCGGTGTCGTCCTCGGTCGCCGGGATGAGGACCCGGAAGGTGAAGGTGAGCAGGGCCGGCTCGTAGGTGACGGTGCCCTCCTCGGTGAACCGGGCCTTGAACAGGTCGTGTTCGCCCGCCTGGGCGACCAGGGACGCCCGCTGTTCATCCGTGAGCTCGGCGAACTTGCCGTGGGTGATGACCTGGTAGGTCGTACCGCTCATAACTGTGGTTCTCCAGTTGTGGATTCGGCCATCGGCCCGCGATCCGCAGTCGCGCGCCGACGAGGTGACCGAACGTCAGTCGATGCCCTCCGACTGCCGAGGCTCACTTCTGCTCCGGCCGGTGCGTCAGGTGCGGCAGGAGGAACAGCAGGCCGGTGACGAGCACCAGTCCGCCGGCCGCCCAGTACAGCGCCTCGCTGTAGGTGGCGATGAAGGTCTTGGAGCGGATCTCTCCCAGGACGGCGCCGATCGCCTTGACGTCGGCGCCGGAGTCCTGGCTGGTGCCCGGGGCGCTCGCGAGCAGCGTGGTGCAGCTCTCGGGCACCTCGGTCAGGTCGGGCCGGCCGAGCGAGTCGGTCGCGCAGGTCCGGATCGCTCCGGCCTGGGCCGGAGCCACCGCCTGGACGGTCGGGATGACCTTGGCGGCCTGCGGGCCCGCGTTGCTCGCCAGGGCGGAGAAGAAGACACCGCCGATGATCGCCACGCCGAGGGCCGCGCCGAGCTGCCCGGTCGCGTTGATGATGCCGGATGCCGCGCCCGCCTCCTGCGGCTTGACCTCGCGCAGGATCAGGCCGGTCAACGGGGCCATCAGCAGACCCGTGCCGGAGCCGAGCAGGAGCATGGACGGGACGGCGTGCCAGGAGGTGATGTCGCTCCCGGCGTGGTTCGCGACCCAGGCGTAGGAGGCGACGCCGAGCATCATCATCAGCGCGCCCGCCACCAGGGTGTACCGCCCGTACCGGGGGAAGAGCGTGCGCACCGCGATCGTGCCGACGATCGGGACCCCGAGCGAGAACGGGATCGCGGTCAGACCGGTGTGCAGCGCCGACCAGCCCAGGCCGCCCTGGAGGTAGAGCGTCCAGCTGAGGAAGAAGCCCGCCGGGACGGCGCTGAAGAGCATCTGCGCCGCGACGCCGGCGCCGAACGCGCGGACCTGGAACAGGGAGAGGATCACCAGCGGGGATCCGTCCTTGCGGGTCTTGTACCGCTCGTAGAGGACGAAGCCCGCGATGACGGGCACGGCGACGAACAGGCAGGTGATACTCCAGGCGGGCCAGCCGAGTTGACGGCCGAGCATGAGCGGCAGCATCAGCAGGAGCAGCCCGACGATCGCGAGCAGCATGCCGATCAGGTCCAGCCGCATCGCGTGCGGGGACTTCGACTCCTTCATCCACTTCGCGGCCCCGATCAGGGCGGCCACGCCGACCGGCAGGTTGACCACGAAGATGCCCCGCCAGCCGAGGTCGAGCGGGCTCCAGTCGACCAGGGCGCCGCCGAGGACGGGGGCGGCGACGATGGCCAGGCCGATCATGCCCGCGTACAGACTGACGACGCGGCCGATCTCCCGCGGGGCGAACGTCACGTGGATGATCGCCAGGACCTGCGGGACCATGATCGCGGCGGCCACACCCTGGAGGATGCGGGAGGCGACCAGCATCTCGGAGTTCTGCGCGGCCGCGCACAGGGCGGAGGCCGCGACGAACCCGGCGACACCGGTCATGAACATCCGCTTGCGGCCGAAGATGTCACCGAGCCTGCCACCGGTGATCAGGATGGCCGCGAAGGCCAGGGTGTAGCCGGCGGTCACCGCCTGGATGACGACGGCCGACGCGCCGAGGTCGCCCTGGATGGTCGGGATCGCCACGGTGACGATGTTGACGTCCAGCAGGTCCATGAAGGTGGCGACCAGCAGAACAACCAGCGCGAGCCACCGCTTCGGGTCCGGCGCGGGGGCGTCGGAGGTGACAGGCGGTTCGGCGGTCGGTTGCTCCGCCTGCCCTGCCTTGAAGTTCATGGGTTCTTCTCCGGCTTCTCGGTCGATGGCGTCCGGCCCTCGGTGGTCGGACGCCCGGGAGACGGGCGGGAGGCTTCCCCGGCGGGCGCGGGGTTCCGGGCGAGCGCGCTCCACGAGCGCATCAGCAGCTCGACGGCGTCCGCGACGGCGTCGATGCAGCTGTCCTCGGGGGAGAGCACGCGCTGGATGGACAGGCCGTCGCCCAGCGAGTGCAGGACGAGGGCCAGGAACTCGACCGGGGCCGGGGGAGCCACCGAGCGGGCGGCGAAGCCCTGTTCCAGCGCCTGGGCGAGCGCGGCCCGCGAACGCCGCTCGCGGTCGGCGAGCACCGGCAGCAGCTCCGGGTCGCGCAGGCCGTAGAGCCAGAGCTCGGTGCGCAGGGCGAGCCAGCTGCCGAGGGTCTCGTCGCGCCGGCGGTACCAGGACCGCATGTGCTCCATCAGGTTGTCGAACGACCCGGCGTCGCGGCTGAGCTCCTGCATCTCTTCGAGCTCGCGCTGGGTGCGCTGTTCCAGCAGGGCCAGGACGAGCTCGTGCTTGCCCTCGAAGTTGCCGTAGAACGCGCCGCGGGTGTAGCCGGCACGTTCGGCGATCTGCTCGACCGAGGTGCCGCCGACACCGTGCTCGGCGAAGAGTTCGGCCGCGGCCTGCAGCAGCTGCTCGCGGGTGAGTTCCCGGCTCTGCTGCCGGGTGAGCCGCCTGGTGATGGTGATCGCCTCCTGATGCGTTGTCAGATACGGGACTGTATCCCAATACGGGTCTGTATCTGAAATGGAAAGACGAATCCCGAGGTCAGTGCGCGAAGCGGCGCATCAGCCGGTCCGAGCGGTGGCACGCCCCGGTGCGCTACGGGCCACGGGGGACAGCCCGCGCTTCTACCGCGATTCGCGGGTGAACAGGGACTTCGACCAGAAGTGGCCGAGCACGGCCGAGCCCAGGCAGCAGGCGAGCGAGAGCCGCGACCTACGGCGGCACAACGGCGGCACCCGCGACCTTCAAACGTGCTCGCGCGGTGCCCGTCGCCACGCTTCAGTCGTTGAGGTCGCCGAGCCAGCGCAGGGCGCTCAGTCCGGGCAGGAAGCAGTACTCGCCGCCGCGCGTGACGACGAACGACGGCAGTGACCGCAGGCGCCGTCTTATCGGACGTCGGGGGATCGTGAAGTCACCCGGTCCGTCGTTGGACCCGACGAACGGATCCCTGGCGTTGCCCGCGCCGAAGAAGACTCCGTCGTTCATCCACTGGGACTGGACGAACTCGAACTGCCGCCCGAGGTGTGCCCCGACGAACGCGAACATCAGCCCGCGGTCGACGCCGTCGTCCGCCAGTACCCCCTCGGGCAGCGGCGGGCCGTACGCGGTGCCGCGTCTGATCATGCGGTGGAGCCTCGGTTCTCCCGCCACCGCCGCGTCGCGGGGATTGGCCCGGCGGATGTGGCAGCCGCCGGGAGTCGTGAAGCCTGTCGGATCGTCGTCCTGATAGCGGAAGTTGTTGTTGCGGCCCCGGTCGGCACCGAGGACGGGGTCGTCGTGCAGCGGGCTGAGCGCCAACGGTGCGCCGCTGCGCCAGCGCCCCATGAGCTTGGCTGCCAGGAGGTCCTCGTCCTCGGGACCGGTGGAGTTCTCCCTGAGGAAGCGCCGGAACTCGGCGGTCCGCTGGTGGAGTTTGCGGAAGACCGCGTAGCTGCCGTTGCGTCCCAGTATGTCGGGTTGCGGGGTCTGGACGCCACCGAGCTCGTCGCGGTAGCCGAGTACGAACTCGCCGGCTTTGAGGGGTACTTCCAGCTGGTTCGACCCGGTGATGCCGCTGCCCTCGACGGCGGGGTGGCTGATGCCGTCGCGGTAGCCGAAGTGTTCCGTCTCGGTGGGCAACGCGTAGCAGTCCTGCCGCCAGATCGCTGTCACGCCGGTGAGGCGGTGGTAGGCCGGGCGGGCATGGTCGATGGCCGCTTCCAGCCCGGCGCTGTCGGGTGCGAGCGCGGTGAGTACCACGTGAACGTCCGTGGTGCCCAGCGGTGGTTCCCAGTACTCGGGGCAGCTCTCGCCGGTGTCGCCCAGCGCCGCCGCCCGTGCGGCCATGCCCTGCCGGAACTCCCAGGCGAACGTGTCCAGCGATTCCCGCGGCACACCGAGGACCTTGAGGCCGTGGTGGGTGAGCGCGACGCTCACCCAGGTCTCGCCCAGCGGACTCGCCGAGTGGGCGGCCGATGTCGCCACCGCGCTCAGACGCCGCATCAACTCCCGTCCGTGTGTGCGGTCGTCGATGCGGAAGAGGATGTACGTCGCCGCGTACGGGGTGGGACGGGGGCTGAGCACGCCGCGCTGGATGTCGTCGAGCTCGAGTGTGGGTCGGCTTTGCGTGGTCACGGACACCGCCTCCCAAGGACGCTACTTCGAGGCGAGGTTCCGCCAGAAGTTGCGCAGGCTCTCGTCGGCTCCGAACAAGGTGCTGAAGATCGTGGAATCCGCCATCAGCACGTCGCCGGCCCGGTCGCCACTCGGGGGCATCCACAGGAACATGTTGAACTCCGTGTTGCCACTGTCGGTGAACGGGTGCGGCCGGGACACGTCGATGGGTTGCCTGGCCAGGACGTGGACGGTATTCGGATCATCGGTGGTCACGGCGTAGTGCGGCAGGTGCGGGTGGAAGTTGAAGTTGGTCACCCCGTCCAGCCACCCTCTGCTGTCCAGGTCCCTGGTCGTCGACAGCGGGGCGATCCGGTTGTCCTCCCCTACCGCTGGACGCAGTCCGTAGCGGTTCACGACGGGCACTCCGAGCCCCGCCATCAGGGAGCGGCCGTACCTGCCGAACCGCTGCTGGCGGGGGACCAGGGCATCGCGGTGGTGGTGGTACTCGACGTCGCGCATCACCATGTCGTCCGAGGCGCCGACGTCGTGGTGCGGGCCGAGGACCAGACAGGTGCCGTCCCGGGTGAGGAACTGTCGCACCGCCTCGATCTCCTCGGGCGTGGCCTCCTGACCGGTCACCACGTGGTCCAGCGAGAAGACGAACACGGTGTCGGTGTCGGCCAGCACCCGCTCGTCGAGTGGAGTCCTGAAGCCGGCCTGATCAATGCGTTGGTAGACCGGGACGGCGTGTCCGGTGGTCTCCTCGACGAGTTGCTGGAACGGTATCCAGGCCCAGAAGAACAGCTCCAGCGATCCCGCGATGCTCTGCTGGAACTGTCCCGGGTCGGACCACCTCGGCTCCTCGTAGTCCGGCCAGGCCACGCGCCGGACCTCGGTCATGGTGGAGAACCGGTTGTCGAGCTCGGCCGGGTTCCTGCCGGTCTCGGCCGGGTAGCTCCACGAGACGTAGATGCTCACCCGTCGCCGGCCAGGGGTGTATCGGCGTGGGACATGGTTCTGGTTGTAGGTCCGCGCGGTGGCGATGTTGTCCATCTCGTCGTCCGATCCTCAGAGGAACGCGGGCCGCAACCCGATCTCACTGCAACTGGTCGAGCATCTCCGACAGGGCGCTCTTGATGCGCAGAGCCTTCTTGATCTCGTCAGCCGTGAAGTACGGGTACTCTCCGTACTCGATGAAGCTCGGGCAATGGTGTTCCCGGACAAACCTGACGAACGCCTCGGGATTGGTCTTCCAGTCCTCGGGAAATCCCTCGAGATTCTCGAAAGCCGTGCTCACCCCAGCCTTGGTGAACAGCGCGACGGCGTCTTCGGTGTACTTGTCGAAGTCGGTGTCGAAGATGCCCTGGTACATGAACCGCGTGTCGTCGTCGAAGAGAACCCAGCGCAGGTAGTGCAGCTTGAGCGGGGCCAGAAGATCCGGATCCTCTTCCAGCGCCTTGGCCAGCTGGTGACCGTAGTCGCGGATCACCACGGCCCGGCCGGGCTTGACCTTCGCGATGACGGTGAAGCCGTAACACGCCGGAGTCCTCGGAAAGACGGGGCCGTATTTCCCCTGGTCGAGGTGGTCCGTCTCCTTGGGGATGACAACCGCTTGCGGCCGGATCTCCATGGCTGTTCCTCCATTTTCCCGCGTGGAGCACACCCACGAACCACTGTTCCACACGGCGCGGCCGTCCGCCCGCTCGCTACCGGACCGGCAGCGACTTCTCGGTCGTTGTCAGCTCCCGGAAGTGTCCCGGGGCCGGGATGCGGGGTGCCGCCGTGGGGGCTTCCCGGAGACGGCCACCACGACGCTCGGGCCTCGACGGCGTGAAAGGAGCGGCCGTAGGGCCTGTGCGAGTGGACCGCATGACGTCCGGGCCGCTCCGCCGGCGGGGGTGTGCCGGAGTGGGCGCGCCGGTGTGCCGGCACCGTGGCCGGCGCCGGCACGCCGGGGCGCGTCGGATCCGGTGGTGCTACGGCAGCTTCCACTGCTGGTTGGTGCCGCTGTTGCAGTCCCAGATCTCCAGTCGGGTGCCGTTGGTGAGGGTGGCGGCCGGGTCGTCGAGGCAGCGGTCGGACTGGGTGCCCTTCAGGGTGCCGTCGGGCTGGGGCGTCCACTGCTGGTTGGTGCCGCCGTTGCAGTCCCAGAGTTCGACCGGGGCGCCGTTGGCCGTGCCCTGGCCGGTGACGTCGAGGCACTTGCCGTTGTGGGTGAGGGTGCCGTTGGACCAGGTCCAGGTCTGCGAGGCGCCGCCGTTGCAGTCCCAGAGCTGCACCGCGGTGCCGCTGACGCTGGAATTGGCGTTGTCGTCGACGCACTTGCCGGGCAGGGCGGAGGTGACCGGCCCGGTGTGGGTGGACGGCGTGCCGGGGGTGAGGGCGAAGTTGTCGAACTGGTCGGTCTGGTAGCCGGTCACGCCGAGGCCGGCCTGGCCGTTGGTGAAGCCGGCGTCGGTGGCGCTGCCCACGGCGTGGCCGTCGATGCTGGCGGTGAGCGTGGTGTCCTGCATCGACAGCGAGACGGTGTGCCAGCTGCCGGTGCCCGGCGCGGTGATGGTGCCGCTGGCGAGGGTGGTGAAGTTCCAGCTGGTGTCGCTCTTGTCGATGGACCAGGCGCCGGTGTCGCTGACCCGCAGGTGGTAGGCGTTCAGGCCGTTGTCGTTGCGGCCCTGCTGGTTGACCCGGCCGAGCAGTTCGACGCTGCTGGACTGCTCGAAAAGGGTGTCGGCGGTGACGGTGTAGTTGGACCAGCTGCCGTCGCCCATCATCGTGTACGGGGCGTTGTAGGGCTCGTCGGTCCAGCGGATCGGCGTGGTCGGGGCCATCTGGCGCAGGCAGGTGCCCGTGCGTCCGCCGCCGCAGGGGACGGTCTGGAAGGCGCCGTTCATGTCGGTGAAGTACTTCGGGGAGGTGGTGGTGGCCGGGGTCTCGAAGTCGTCCTTGTAGGGCAGCTCGAGCGGGGCGGCGGCCGGCGCGGCGGCGGTGCCCTTGCCCTGGCCGGTGGTGGTGGTCACCGTGTAGACGTGGCCGGGCTGGAGGGTGAGGGCGTAGGTGCCGTGGGCCGGGGTGAGGTCCTGGGTGTGGACGAACCAGCCGGCCGGGTCGGTGGAGTTGAGGTCGGTGTCCCAGACGTGGACCCGGCCGGCGGACAGGCCGCCGGTCACGGTGAAGCTCGCGGTCCGGGCGGCGGTGGCGTCCATGGTCTCGATGACGGTGCTGTAGTCGTCGCCGTTCGGCGACTTCAGCGTGACGTAGCTGCCGTTGGCGCGCGCGCCGCCGAGGTAGCCGCCGGCGGAGTCGATGTAGCGCCAGCCCGGCTTGGCGAACTGGGCGGTGTGCGCGGTCACCCAGGTGGTCTTGCCGATGGTGTAGTTGCCGGACCAGGGCTGGTTGGCGATCGACATGCCGTCGGTGGAGAAGTACAGGTTGGGGTAGAGCGCGGCGATGACCGGCCAGTTGATGAAGGAGGTCATCTTGCCGTCGAGGTAGTCGCGGTTGATCGCGCGGGCCACCGACGCCGCGCCCGCGTTGGCGTCCTCGGAGCCGTTCTCGCTCGCCCACAGCGGCTTGCCCAGGGACTGGGCGTTCGCGGTGCTGGGGCAGGAGTTGAAGGCGCCGAGGTAGCCGCACGGGTAGTGGACGCCGACGATGTCGACCGCGTTCTTGAACGCCGGGTCGGTGGCCATGGCGTCGGCCACGTCCCAGCCGTCGTCGGCGGCGACGACCTTGGTGCGGTAGCCCTTCGACACCAGGGTGCTCTTGAGGTTCTCGTACCACGTCTTGTCGAAGCCGCGCTCGTTCCACCCGCCGAGGTAGTCGACGGTCAGGTGGTGCTGGGCGGCGCAACCCATCCAGTCCATCAGGTAGTTGATGGTGTCCTGGGACCAGAAGTTGCCGGAGCCGTGGTCGATCCAGCCGGGGGCGCCCCAGGACAGGCCGTAGAACTTGATGTCGGGGTTGCGGGCCTTGGCCTGCTCGGCCAGCCACCACTCGTAGCCCTGGTTGCAGTCGACGGTGCCGGCGGTGTGCTCGATGCTGGGCTCGGCGCCGTCGGTGGAGTTGGTGTCGCCGCCGATCTCCAGCTTCAGCACCTGCAGTGAGGCGCCGTAGCCGGGCTTGAACAGGTAGTCGAGCAGCTGACTGCGCTGCGGCTCCGGATAGTCGACCAGCAGGCGGGAGTTGCCGCCGCCGCCGGAGATGGCGCCGACGCCGTCGAAGGCGAGGCCCGGCTTGGTGCCGTCGAGGGTGATGGCCGTGGTGGGTGTGGCCGTCGTGGTGGTGGGGGCGGCCTGGGCGACCGGTGACGTGGCGAGTCCGCCGAGCGCGCCCAGCAGCGCCAGGGCTGCGCTCAAGGCGGTGCGGCATGTTGACGACAGGCGTCTGCGACCCATGGGGGGACTCCAGGGGGAGGGTGGGGGTTTCTGTTTGGCGTTGCTCAATATGGAGACGAAATGAGCACTAGTCAACAAGTTCTAACAGAAGCACACGTCCGGCGGTTCGTCGACATCGCCCTGTCTCCCACGTCGCGCCTGATCCGGGATCGCGCGCCGCTCGGAACGTCGACGGGCGGGACTGCCATGGGGAGGCAGTCCCGCCCGTTCGGCGGTGAGGATGTGTCACCGGACACCCGGGGCGCGGCGCGGGCCCCCGGGTGTCCGGCGGCAGCCGCTGCGGCTGCCGGGCAGGGCTACTTGACGGAGCCGGCGGTGAGTCCGGACACGACGTGGCGTTCGATCACCGCGAAGAGCACGACGACCGGCACGATGGCCACCAGCGAGGCGGCGAACACGTAGTTCCACTGCACGCTGTAGGCGCCGATCATGTTGTTGATGCCGACGGTGAGCGGTTGCCGGTCGGGCGAGTTGGTCAGGGTCAGGCCCATGATGAACTCGTTCCAGGCCGAGATGAAGGTGAAGATCACGGCAGTGACCACGCCCGGCAGAGCGAGCGGCAGGGTGACGCGGAACAGCGCGCCGAGCCGGCTGTTGCCGTCGATCATCGCGGCTTCCTCCAGCTCCATCGGGATGGAGCCGATGTAGGCGCTCAGGATCCAGATCGCGAAGGCCAGGTTGAACGCGGCGTTCGCGAGCACCAGGACGATGGGGGTGTCCAGCAGGTCGAGCGCGTAGAACTCGCGGTACAGGCCGACCTGGAGAGCGGTGGGCTGGAACATCTGGGTGACCAGCACGAGCAGCAGGAAGGCCTTGCGGCCGCGGAAGCGGACCCGGGCGGTGTAGTACGCGGCGGGCAGGGCGACCAGCAGCACCAGGAGTGTCGAGCCGCCGGCCACCAGCAG
>NZ_JBICZB010000061.1:0-48668 GCF_043201815.1 Kitasatospora sp. NPDC048296 | reverse complement strand
CGATCTCGGCGTCCGGGTAACGGCGGCGCAGTTCCCGTACGGCGGCAGTGATCACCAGGTCCTCAACGTAGCCGATGGCGATTCGTTCGGTCTCGGCTTGTTCACGCACGGCCAACTCGGCCTGGCGGGCGGCCTGCAGCAGGGCTTGGGCTCGGGGGAGGAACCTCTGGCCGGCCGCAGTGAGCCGGGCGCCCTGGGATACCCGGTCCAGCAGTCGTGCGCCGAGGTACTTCTCGAGCCGTTGGATCTGGCGGCTCAGAGCCGGCTGGGCCACGTGCAAGTCGGCGGCGGCCCGGCCGAAGTGCTGGTGCGCCGCCACCACGGTGAAGTAGCGCACCAGCCGCAGTTCCAGGTCCTGTCCGAGATCGTTCACCCTTCCAGCGTACGCGTCATGCCGTTTCGGAATGATGAGGTTGCCGAACCGGTCTTGGACGGCCATGCCGTCCTGGGCCTTGACTGAAGGAGCAACGTTTCCCCAAGAAAGCGACAGGCGCGATGAAGGCTATCCAGTTCCACGAAGCGGGCGGGCCGGAAGTTCTGCAGTATGACGAGGTGCCGGTTCCCGAGATCGGCCCGGGCGAGGTGCTCGTCCGGGTGCACGCGGCGGGCATCAACCCGCCGGACTGGTACCTGCGTGAGGGGATGAAGGTCATGCCGGCCGAGATGAGGCCGGCGCTGGAGTTCCCCCTGATCCCCGGAACGGACATGTCGGGCGTGGTCCAGGCGGTCGCTCCGGACGTGCTGGGGTTCGCCGTCGGTGACGAGGTCTTCGGCATGCTGCGATTCCCCGGATTCGACGGCCAAACGTACGCCGAGTACGTGGCCGCGCCGGCTTCGGACCTGGCTCACAAGCCGGCGGGTATCGACCACGTGCAGGCGGCCGGGGCGCCGATGGCCGTGCTTACGGCCTGGCAGTACCTGGTTGATCTCGGCCACGACGTGCCGTCTCCTTTCACCGGCCAGGTGCACCAGCCGGTGCCGATCACGCCAGGGATGACCGTGCTGGTCAACGGGGCCGCCGGTGGAGTGGGCCACTTCGCGGTGCAGCTGGCGAAATGGAAGGGGGCACACGTCATCGCGGTGGCCTCGGGCCGGCACGAGCAGTTCCTGCGCAAGCTCGGCGCCGATGAGTTCATCGACTACACCAGGACGCAGGCCGCGGACGTGGTCAGCGGTGTCGACCTGGTGATCGACACCGTCGGCGGCCCGGACAGCTCACGCTTCCTGACCGTGCTCAAGCGCGGCGGCACCATGCTTCCGGTGTTCTTCGCCCAGTACGACCCGGAAGAGACGGCGAGTCTGGGCATCACAGTCTCGGACATTCAGGTGCGTTCCAACGGCCCCCAGCTCGCCGAGATCGGGCGCCTGTTCGACGAGGGCAAGCTCCAGGTCGGGGTGGACAGCACCTACCCGCTGCCCGAGGCGGGCAGCGCACACACGCGAGCCGCGCAGGGCCACCTCCAAGGCAAGATCGTGCTGACGGTGATCTCGTGATCACCGAACTCCAGCGGACGGTGGCGAACTACGCCCACGCCCTGGTACTGCAACGGTACTTACCGTGACGAGGCTTCAGCGGCACGTTGCTTCCGGGGCCGCGCTTGACCGGTGAGGTGCCAGTTGAGGTCAGCCGCGGAGCGCCCCTGCGGAGGCGACGTCTTTCAGAACCGCGGTCAGATCCGCGGAGAAGTCGGCCAGCATGCCGGTGACCGCCTGTACCAGGGAGGACGGCGCCTGCTCGGGGGAGCCCGCTTCGTACGGGGGAGCGGGGTGGTACTCCATGGCCAGCTGGCTCACCTGGGCCGCCTCCTCGTCGAGCATCCGGGCGAGGAGGGTCAGGCCGAAGTCGATGCCTGCGGTCACCCCGCCGCCGGTGATGCGGTTGCGGTCGATCACCACCCGGTCGGTGGAGTTGACGGCCCCGACGAGCGTGAGGAGGTCCCGGGTCGCCCAGTGGGTCGCGGCTCGGTAGCCGCGCAGCAGGCCAGCCGCTCCCAGTAGCAGTGATCCGGTGCACACGCTCGTCACGTATCCCGCCCGTGCGCCGCGGTCGGCCAGGAAGGCGAGTGCGGTGTCGTTTCGCAGGGCGTGGGTGTGCACGGCACCGCCCGGCACGAAGAGGACGTCGAGGTCGGCGGGGCAGTCGTCGAACGTGGTGGTGGGAACCACGGTGAGGCCGGTGTCCGTGGCGACCGGATCGAGCGTCTCCCAGACGATGTCGATGTCGCAGTAGGGTGCCCACGCTGTGTGGGGACCGACGAAGTCCAGCAATGTCATGCCGGGGAAGACCAGCATGGCCACGCGGGGCCTGCGGCGCCCGGCGGAGAAGTCGAGCGTGTCGGTCTGCGTGATCGTGTTCTCGGGCATGGGGATCCCTCTGTTCCTTGAGTAGGTGGTTCCGGTTGGTCTGAAACGTTCGGGGGATGAGAGACGACAACTGCCTGGAGGCTGGGAGTGATTGGGTGCTCAGGCCGCTCGGTTGGCCGCCCGCCGATCGTCGACTGGCGCAGCGCGCTGGCCTGTCGGGGCGGCACTTCGATCCGGCCGCCGGAAGCCAGTGCCCTGGCTGGCGGCGCGCGATGACGCGGCGCCAACCTCGGAGAGCAAAACCTGGGATGGTCGTGCGCTGTCATGCAACGGGAATGCGGGCGCCGTCATGTTCCCGCGATGGAGTCTGGGCGGATGATCACCAGGATGGTGGCGGTGGCCACATCAGGTTGAACACTCCGGTGAGCCATGGCCAGGCGGCCGGCCGCTGGGAGGACGGTGTCCAGGCCGGGGCTGTGCGCCGCCGCGAGGGCGTTGTCCTGGGCCGGCAGGATCAGCAGGGCCAACATGGCAGCTGCGGCAGCGGTTGGGAGAATCGAAGCAACAGCTCGGTCACGTCTGCTTCGTGGCGGTGGCGCGGGCGGTGCGGCGCCGGCCGGTGACCTTGGAGGCGGGCAGGCGTCCGGCCCTGGAGGTGCCGGTGAGGGTGTCGCCGTCGACCGTGACGGTGAAGGCGAGGTTCAAGCGAAGGGGTTTGGTGACGGCCTGCTTCCAGGTGAGCAGGTTGCCGTCGAGGGTGACGTCGGTGAGCGGCACGTCCTCCCCTGCGCCGTGGGCGGTTCCGGTCAGTTGGTCCCCGCCCTGGCGGAGGTCGACGGCGGCGTTGATCCTGCCGATGGGGGTGGAGACGGTCAGGTCCCAGGTGCCTTCGACGGACATGTTCGGGTTCTTCCTCACGGTGGTGTGCGGCTGGGAGGTGCTGGAGTGGGTGGTGACTACAGGGCGGCGGGGGCCGGCCCGTGGTGGCGCCAGACGGTGCCGCGGCGCTCATGGGCGAACAGGTTCGCGCGCGGGGAGGGGGGGATGGCCGGCGACGCTGGTGCTGTGGCTGTCCGTGCCGCACGGCCGGCTGGAGCAGGCCGGGATGGCCTTGAGTGGCTGGCCGGAGACGCGGGTGTGCATGTCCACCGTGGGGGCCGCGAACATGCTGCTGATGGCGCAGGTGCACCAGTTGTCGGAGCTGGGCCGGATCCTGGAGCGGCTGGGCACGGCTTTCCCGGAGGCCAGGGTGCGCGACCAGCGGGTGGTGCTGCGGCCGTTGAAGTCGTGGGGCCGGATGCTGGACCCGGCCGGGCGTGCCACCGGGGTGGTACCGGTCGATCCCTGGGCCCCATCCGGCGTCGCTTTCCCACCCCGAACCCGCTGAGGGGTCGCATTCCGTTCCCCGATCGGCGCTGGGGCGGCGGTCCCTTCGATTTCGGGAGCGGTCGCGGGCCGGCCGGTTCACTACCCGCATGAGCGAGGCGACGATTTCTGATGTCACCGTTCCGCTGGCGCGGTGGATCGCGGGGCTGACGCCGGACGCGGTCCCCGAACGGGTGCGGACGCGGGCCACGCACCTGCTGCTGGACGGCGTGGGATGCGCGCTGGTGGGGGCGCAGTTGCCCTGGTCGCGGGTGGCGACCGGGGCGGTGCTGGACCTGGAGGGTGCCGGGGACGCGGTGGTCGTCGGCACCGGGCGCACCACCAGCGGGCCCGCTGCCGTCCTGTTGAACAGTACCTTCGGCAAGGGCTTCGAGCTGGACGACTTCCATCCGGTGGCCCCGCTGCACAGCGCCTCGCTCGTGCTGCCGGTACTGCTGGCCACGGCGCAGCACCAGGGCGGGGCCTCGGGTGCGCAGGCGCTCACCGCCGCGGTCGCGGCGTTCGAGGTCGGCCCGCGGGTCGGCATGGCGTTGCACGGTTCGCAGATGCTCTCCCGGGGTTGGCACAGCGGCCCGGTGTTCGGCACGCACGCCGCGGCCGTGGCGGCGGGCCGGCTGCGCGGCCTGGACGCGGAGCGAATGGAGGACGCGCTGGGCCTGGCCGGCACCCAGTCGGCCGGGCTGATGGCCGCGCAGTACGAGGCGATGTCCAAGCGGATGCAGCACGGCTTCGCGGCGCGGGGCGGCTACTACGCCGCCGCGCTGGCCGCCGCCGGCTACACCGGCATCAAGCAGGTCTTCGACCGCCCCTACGGGGGCTACCTGGCAGTCTTCCGCGAGGGCCACGACCCCGACCCGCGGCAGATCATCGCGGGGCTGGGCGAGGCCTGGCACACCGAGCTGATCGCGGTCAAGTCGTACGCGGCCCAGGGCGGGCTCCACGGCACCATCCAGGCCGTGCTGGAGCTGCGAGCCGAGTACGCCGTCGACCCGGCCACGGTGGAACGCGTCGACATCCGTGTCGGCCACACCGTCTACCACCACGGCTGGTGGACGCCGGAGCGTCCGCTGACCGCGGTCGGCGCGCAGATGAACCTCGGCTACGCCGCGGCGGTGGCGCTGCTGGACGGCACGGTGATGCCGCCTCAGTTCACCGAGGAGCGCCTGGACGCCGACGACGTGTGGCAGTTGCTGGGCCGGGTGCGGGTGCACCTCGACGAGGCCGTTCAGCGCGCCCCGGTGCACGAGCGCTTCGCCACCGACCTCACTCTCACCCTGCGCGACGGCACCGAGCTGTGCCGACGGGTCGTACAGCCGCACGGCGGCCCGCTCGACCCGGTGACGAACGAGGAGATCGTCGCCAAGTACCGGACGCTGGTCGGCCCGCTGATGCCCACCACGCGGCTGGACGCCGTCCAGCGGGCGGTGCTCGGTCTCGACGGCCTGTCCGACATCGGTGAGCTGGGCGAGCTGCTCGCCGGGCCCGTCGCCGGGACCCTCGATCGGAACGGAACCGTCCGATGACGACCACCACCCCGCGGGCCGCGCTGCGCGAACGGCTCGGCGCCGGGCAGCTGATCGTGGCGCCCGGAGTCTGCTGATCAACCTGGTGATCGGCGGCCTGACCTCACGTCGGTCCACCGCCCGCCTGATCCACACACCCGGGCACACGCCCGGCCACATCGCCCTCCACTACGAACCCGGCAACGCACTGCTCGTCGGCGACGCCGTGTTCAACTGCGGCGCCGGACTCAGCCTCGGCCCGGCCGCCCTGGCCGCCGATCCCGCCCAACGCCCGGCGAGCCTGGCCCGGCGTCCGCGCACGGTCGCCGCGGTCGGACTCGCCCACGGCAGCGCCCTGCACGGCTCCGAACTCGACGGGTACCACGCGCTGTTGGACCGGCTGACCATCCCGAGGCCGTCGCGATGAACCGAGGCAACGGCAGACTGCCACGACCGGACAGGAGCCGGACGCGGAAGCTCCGAGCAAACCGTCGACTCGACAGCCCTGACGGCTGGCACCGGTCCGAAGGGGGAAGCCGGTCAGCGGTGGGGATGCAGGGCTGCCCAGCCGTGTTCGAGCAGGGCGAAGGCTTCTTCGGCGGCGCGCGGTGAGTCGTTGGGGTGGCGCTGGATGAGGACGCGGGCCTCCAGGGCATAACGGGCCAGCGCCGCGCAGGTGATGTCGTCCTCGGGGGCGCCGATGTCGTTCGCGATGGCGCGTGCCAAGGCCCTTTCGTGGCGCGTCCACATGTGGTGGGCGTAGTCGCGCAGGGCCGGGGTCTCCTGCACCATGCGCGCGAACGCGGCAAAGCGCGGGGCCGCGGTGTTGACGGCGAGCCGGGTCTGCGTCAGCAGGATGTGCTCGCGCAACGCGTGCGGGATCGACTGGCCGGGGGGCGGGGCTGACGGTCAAATCCAGGGCAGTGAGGTCGAACTCGTCCGCACCGACGGCTCGCACACCGTGGTGCTGACCGCTGCCGACGGTCTGCAGAACCCCGCTTCCCTCGCGCGACGCGGCGACACCGTGTACATCGCCGACGCCGCCTACTTCACCGCCACCGATCCGAACCTGCTCTCCGCCCGGCTCCTGCGTGGGCGGTAGCACCTGAATCGTGGGGGGGGGGGGGGGGGGGGGGCCCGCCCCCCCCCCCCCCCCCCCGGGGAAACACAGATCTGTGGGGGCCCGCGGGTGGTTGTTATAGCAAGAGGATCACCGCGCCCCCGCCGCCAACTCCCCCCCCCCCCACCCCCCCCCCCCCCCCGCCCGCCCCCGGGGGGGGGGGGCGCCCCCCCGGGGGGGGGGGGGCGCCCCGCCCCCCCCCCCCCCACACCGACGAACATGTTCGTAACGAACGTGTTCGCTACCCTGGTGGATATGACAGAGCATCCTGCTGCACCGAGAAGCCGCCGGGAGCGGCCCGCGAAGCCCGCCCTGGCGCGAGAGGGCATCGTCGCGGCAGCCGTGGAGATCATGCGGGCCGAGGGCCTGCAGAAGGTCACCATGCGCCGCCTGGCGCAGGAGCTGGACACCGGCCCGGCTTCGCTCTACGTCTACGTCGCCAACACCGCCGAACTGCACGCGGCGATCCTGGACGAACTGCTGGGCACCATCGAGCGGGCCCCGGCCGAGGGCACCTGGCGCGAGCGCCTGGAAGCGTTGCTCACCTCGTACACCGCCATGCTCTTCGAGCACCCGAGCCTGGCCCGCGCGGCCCTGGCAGCCCGTCCCAGCGGAGAGCGCTATCTCAACCTGATCGAAACGCTGCTGGCGCTGCTGGCCGAGGGCGGTATCCCGCCCGGGCAGGCGGCCTGGGGCGTGGACGTGCTGCTGCAGTACGCCACCGCGACCGCGGCCGAGCAGGCCACGCGCGATCAGTCTCCCGATGCCGACGCCGAGTGGGACGCCCTCACCCGAGCCCTGCGCGGCGCGTCCGCCGACACCCACCCGCACATCGCCGCACTCGGCCCGCAGCTGCTCTCCGGACAACCCCGACAGCGGCTGTCCTGGGGATTCCACGTGCTGATCGACGGTATCGGGCACATCCCCACCCCGACCGGCGACTCGTGCGAGTGACCGGGGCCACGCCCGTCCCTACCCGAAGGAGCACGCGTATGACCACCCATCACCCGATAGCGATCGTGGGCGCCGGCCTCGGCGGCCTCACCCTGGCCCGAGTCCTGCACGTGCACGGCGTCGAGGCCGCCGTGTTCGACCTCGACGCCTCACCGGCCGCCCGCACCCAGGGCGGCATGCTCGACATCCACGAGGACTCCGGCCAAGCGGCCCTGCGCGCCGCCGGGCTCCACGACGACTTCCTCCCGCTGGTCCTCCCCGGCGGCGAGGCGATGCGGATCCTCGACAAACACGCCACCGTCCACCTGGCCGAGACGGACGACGGCACCGGTGGACGCCCCGAGATCGATCGAGGCAGGCTGCGCGACCTCCTGCTCGCCTCGCTGCCCGCCGGCACCGTGCACTGGGGCGCGAAGGTCACCGCTGCGCGGCCGCTCGGCGGCGGGCGCCACGAGGTGACCCTCGCTGACGGCACCACGTTCACCACCGGCCTGCTGGTCGGCGCGGACGGCGCCTGGTCGAGGATCCGCCCCCTGCTCTCCGACGCCACCCCCGCCTACAGCGGCGTGTCCGTCGTCGAGTCGGACCTGCTGGATGCCGACACCCGCCACCCCGCGAGCGCGGCCGTCGTCGGCGGTGGCATGCTCTTCGCGCTCGGCGACGGTCGCGGCTTCCTCGCCCACCGGGAGAGCGACGGCAGTCTGCATGTCTACACCACGCTCAAGGTCCCCGAGATCTGGCTCGACACCATCGACTTCACCGACACCGAGGCGGCCAAGGCGGCGGTCCTGGAGCACTTCGCCGACTGGGACGACAACCTGCGGGCGCTGGTCGCCGAGGCCGACGGCGCTCTGGTGCCGCGGCCGATCCGCATCCTGCCGGTCGGTCACCGCTGGGACCGCGTTCCCGGTGTCACCCTGCTCGGCGACGCCGCACACGTGATGTCCCCGTTCGCCGGCGAGGGCGCCAACCTCGCCATGCTCGACGGCGCCGAACTCGGCCAGGCGATCGCGGCCCACCCGGGCGATGTCGAGGCCGCCCTGGCAGCCTACGAACACGCACTCTTCCCGCGCAGCGAAGCAGCGGCCGCGATGTCCGCGCAGAGCCTTTCGGTCTGCTTCCGCGACGACGCCCCGCACGGCCTGCTGGACCAGTTCGCCGTCCATCACCAGGCCGACTGAACCCTTCCCCCTCTCCGGCATCTACCAGGAGGCCGCCATGAGCTCGCCCACGGTGCCGCGCATCTTCCACGCCCCGGCCCGGCGACGGCGGCAAGGGCGCGGAGTACTGGCTCCAGGTGCGCAAGGGCGTGTCCCCGAGACCGTCGCCGTCCCGCATTCGCAGGACGGCGACGGTGCTGGGTAGGCCCCCAGGCGACGCATCCGGCCGGAAACCGGAGCGAGCGATCAGCACCTGGCCAGGAACGAGCTCGGTGGGCTACCAGGGGATGGTGCCGTTTGCGGTCGGGAAGGTGTCGGTGGGGTCGTCGGCGTCGATCAGGGCGGCGGCCACGATGGCCTCGGCGCCCTCGCCGACCGTCTGGATGCCGGTGTTGCCGTTGAGGTCGGTCGCGGTGGAGCTGGGGTTCATCAGGTTGATTCGTATCTGCGGGTTCACCTTGGCGTACTGCATGGTCGGCATCGACACCGCGGCCTTGGACGCGTTGTCGATGCGCGGCGAACCGGCCCTCCATCCGCTCCAGGTCCCTGGACGGAACACCGGTACGCCGTCCCGCACGGCGCCGTCTGCTCGCGAGGTGTGCGGCACAATCGGCCGAGGAGCCGGGGCCTCGAGGTCAGAGTGTGAACATCGCGCTGTACGGCGGGGTGATGCGTTCCTGCCGTGATCCGAAGTCGACGAGTACGGCGGTGTCGCCGTCACCTTCGACGCCGATGACGCGGCCGAGGCCGTACCTGTCATGGGTGACCCGGTCGCCGACGGCGAAATGCTTGCGGGGCGCCTCCACCGGGGCCTTGAAGGGGCTGCTGGGCAGGGGGCGGCGGACTGCTGAAAATTTCGTCATCGCCTCCAGTATGCGCCGGAAACCGCGGGAGCGAGCCTTTTCGGCGCACTCGAGTTCGAGGGAGGCCGGAATGCCGCATGTGCGGTCCAGTGCACCCGGGACGGCGTCGGTGGGTGGGGCGCATTGCCTGCGCGGCGTTGTCGCCGCGAGGGCCGACCGCGCCGTGCCCACAGGAATCGCCCTCCCTGGTCGGCAGCTCGGACGGCGCGCGGCCATGCCAACCGGCTTGCCCCCGAGGCGCGTTGAGGGGCGTGACAGCTCGGGGCCCGCGGCCGCGGGGACACTTTTTTGAAACTGAGGGTGAAATATCCGCCCGCAGCGAGCTCGGGCCTGCTAGAGTCGTTTTAGTTGCAGTAGTGGTTCCCATGAATTTTGTGTGCGCCTGCTGATGTATCGCAGGCGCATTTTTGTTTCCCGGCTCTTCCCCGGGTGGGTGCTTATGTGGCGACTCGAAGACCGCGCTGTGCGTGCTTCGGACAGCCTCTGAAGGAGATTTTTATGGCTAATGGCACTGTGAAGTGGTTCAACTCGGAAAAGGGCTTCGGCTTCATCGAGCAGGAGGGTGGCGGTCCGGACGTGTTCGCCCACTACTCGAACATCAACGCCAACGGTTTCCGTGAGCTGCTCGAGGGCCAGAAGGTCGAGTTCGACGTCACGCAGGGTCAG
This sequence comes from Kitasatospora sp. NPDC048296, assembly GCF_043201815.1. Taxonomy (NCBI): domain Bacteria; kingdom Bacillati; phylum Actinomycetota; class Actinomycetes; order Kitasatosporales; family Streptomycetaceae; genus Kitasatospora; species Kitasatospora sp. NPDC048296. The sequence goes on along the minus strand of NZ_JBICZB010000061.1, from coordinate 38,713 downwards.
AAGGGCCCGCAGGCCGAGAACATTCGTCCGCTGTAGTTTTCCTGCCACGGCACCCGCCAAGCAGCGAGGGGCCCGCACCGCGTACAGGTGCGGGCCCCTCGGCATCGCGCCACGGCGCATCCCCTGGCCATTCAGGCCCCTGGCTCCGCCACCGGCGGCCATCCCCACGCGAGACGCACAGCGTCGCGTCCGGATCGGAACTCTGCCGTGACAGCTCACGGTTCGAGGTTCCTCGCCCCGCGCTGGGTGGTGAGCGCCGACCGTAGGTGAGGTGCTGCACGGTTCTGCCGTGCACGCTCCCCCCCCGTCACTTTCGGCCCGTTCCCTTGCGGTCTCCGCCGGCGCCCCGCGCCACGGAATCTTCCTCGTGACGTGCCGGTCTGAGGAAGGTTTCTCCGTATGAGCCGCTCCGGTCGCTCCTCGTACCATAACGCCAACTCCCGCTCCGGTGGCAGCTCCTTCTATGGCGTCCGGCCCGCCGGAGTCCGGTGGACCTCCGATCGGGGTGCCGGCCAGGGCTCGTCTGCGCAGGGCGAGTTCGCGATGCCGGTGAGCACCACCCCGGCACTGCCGGCCGTCGAGTCCTTCGACGAGATGGACATGCCGAAGGCGCTGCTGTCGGTGCTGACCCGCCAGGGCGTCACCGCGCCGTTCCCGATTCAGGCCGCGACGCTGCCGAACTCGCTCGCCGGCCGCGACGTCCTCGGACGGGGCCGGACCGGCTCCGGCAAGACCATCGCGTTCGGCCTCGCCGTGCTGGCTCGCACCGCCGGGCGCAAGGCCGAGCCGCGCCGCCCGCTGGCCCTGGTGCTGGTTCCCACCCGCGAGCTCGCGCAGCAGGTCACCGCGGCTCTCACCCCTTACGCCCAATCGGTGCGGCTGCGGATGGCGACCGCGGTGGGCGGGATGCCGATCGGACGCCAGGCATGGGTGCTGAACCGCGGGGCGGAGGTCGTGGTGGCCACTCCCGGCCGTCTCAAGGACCTGATCCAGCGCGGCGACTGCCAGCTGGACGGGGTCGGCATCACGGTGCTCGACGAGGCCGACCAGATGGCCGACATGGGTTTCCTGCCGCAGGTCACTGAACTCCTCGGCCAGGTCGCCGAAGGGTGCCAGACGATGCTGTTCTCCGCCACCTTGGACCGCAACGTCGACCGCCTGGTGCGGCGCTTCCTCAAGGACCCGGTCACCCACTCGGTGGACCCGTCCGCGGGAGCGGTCAGCACCATGGAGCACCACGTGCTGCACGTGCAGAACTTCGACAAGAACGCCACCATCGCCCACATCGCGTCCCGTGACGGCAGGGTGATCATGTTCATCGACACCAAGCACAGCGCGGACCGCCTGGTTGAGGACCTGCTCGCGAACGGGGTGAAGGCCGCGGCCCTGCACGGCGGCAAGTCCCAGCCCCAGCGCACCCGGATCCTGGAACAGTTCCGCACCGGTCAGGTCACGGCCCTGATCGCGACCAACGTCGCCGCCCGGGGCATCCACGTCGACGGGCTCGACCTGGTCGTCAACCTGGACCCGCCGATCGACCACAAGGACTACCTCCACCGGGGCGGCCGCACCGCCCGGGCCGGCGAGCCCGGCACCGTCGTCACGCTGGTGCTGCCCAACCAGCGCCGCGCGATGGCCCGCCTGATGACAACAGCCGCCATCACCCCCGTCACCACCAGGGTCAGCGCCGGCAGCGAGGACCTGGCCCGCATCACCGGCGCCCGCGTGCCCACCGGCATCCCCACCGTGATCCCCGACCCCGTCGTCGAGCGGCCGCGCCGCAGCCCGTCCACGAGTCGCGCCCGGGGCGGCCGCCCCGCCCACACCACCGGCGACACCCGGGCCGCCACCGGCCGCGACGACCGGGGCTCCTCCGGCCGCCGCCGGACGCCCAGGCGCGCCACCCGCGCCGCGTAGCACCGCCGGACCTGGCTCGCGGCGCGGACCGGGCCCGCGCAGTTCGCCCGGTTGGCCACACCGCTGACCGGACCAGGTCAGGGCGGCCGGGACGGGCCGCCCCAGGTACGGCGGCTCGTAGATCTCGATGGTGCCGTTGTTGCCGGACTTGATGTCCGGGTTGTCGGCGATCTGCTGGAGCTCGTCTCCAAGGGGGGCCGCCGCCCTCCATGAACTGACCACCGCCTGCCTGCCCACTGAGGTCCTCATCGGCCGTATCGAGCACGTCAGTCGCAACCCCGCATCCAACCGCACCACAGAAGCCGCCCCTATGCGCTCCACTGCCCTCGTTGCTCTCCCTCGGCCGCGAGCAACCGACGGGCCGCAGTGCTTGCCGCCCGGCGACCTACCAGCGGCATCGCCGCAGGTAGGAGGAACGCTCGGAAGTCATCGGCTTGCCGTTGCCGCCAGCGGTCTGTCCGGTCGGCCCTGAAACTGAACGGGGCGGGATCGGCTTTACTCAGTAAATCGATGGCCGTCGTCCGGCGTCTCGCGGTCGCCGTCGGGGCGATGGCAACCGCGCCAAGGAACAGTGACGCTGCCGCGCCGGTCTCGCTTCGCCCCTACGAGCGCCACCCGCCGAAGCAGATGGCGCATGTTCTCTTGGCCGGTCCGTAGAGGCGGCGGCATGTTGCTTGATGAGGGAGCAGCTGTACGGGTGGGCGGGGGCGTCGGCGGTGGCGGGCACGGCTGCGGTATTCAGCTCCGGGTCGGTGACGGGGTGTGTCCGCTTCACCAAGAGCCATTGTCAGCCCCGCCCCGTCCGAGCCAAGTGCAAGGAACCGGCCTGGCACACGCGCTACGCGGTCCGCTCCGGCATCGCGGGCACCATCTGTGAGAGTTCGCCCACGGCATGGCATGCAATGGAACACATCGCCGTCGACGAACCTGCCGGCGTGCGCGCTGCCGTTCGGGACGGTCTCAAGGCCGCACGGCATGTTGTCGGAGGTCGGCGAGTAGCTGGTCGAGCACGTGCTCCTCCTCGACGCGGGTGGAGTGCTCGGCGAGGGCCGGGGCGAGCGCCGGGTCCCAGGGGCTGGGGGCCGGGGTGCCGGTGGTGAGCGGGGTGCCGAGGCCCCGCTCGACGGCGGCGAGGTAGGAGGGGGCGTCGTACCGCCAGGGCGTCGCGCCGGGCAGGCGCAGGACGTCGGCGGCGATGCGGATGCCGCCCCAGTCGAAGTCCCCGTGGTAGGAGATCGGGCAGCCATGGTCGGCGATCCGGGTGAGCAGGGTGCGCGCGGCGACGGAGAGGTTGCCCTCGACGCAGATCAGCGGCGGGCAGTCCGGTCCCAGTTCGTCGGCGGCGGCGGCGAGGACCGCGGGGTTCTCGCAGACGTGGACCGTGTGCCCGTCGAGCCCGAGTCCGGGCGGCCGCCTGGTGAGCTGGCGGAGCGTCAGCAGGCAGGGCTCGCCGCCTTCACGGGCGGCGGCGAGGACGCAGCCCGTGGTGTCGGCGGGCGAACCGGGCAGGCCGAGGGTCAGGACGCGGGAGGAGAGCTCGTCCAGCGCCACGCCGACGGCGGCCCAGGCGGCGCGGCGGCTCGTGGCGCCGGACACCGCGTCGGCGGGCATGGCGGCGAGTGCCCGGACGGCGGAGTGGACGAGCGCGGTCAGCGGGCGGCCTTCGTCCAGCGCGTGGGTGTCGCCGAGGGTGCGGGCGGAGAAGACGGGAAGGGTGAGGCCGTCCGCCGGGAGCTGGGAGAGCGCCTGGACCGCGTCGGCGGCCAGGCGGCGGGCTGCTGCGGGATCGCCTCCGGAGATCCGTTTGAGGAGGCCGGTCGCCTCCACCTTGGCTCGCCAGGAGGCGAGTTCGGGCCGGCCGTTGACGGCCGGGTGGTCGAGTTCGGCCCATGCCTGCTGCCAGGCCACCGAGAGGCGGGCGTCCTGGGCTCGTCGGTCGGTGACCGGGCCGGTCAGTGCCACCACCGCCGCCGCGAGGCCGTCCGGGCAGGCCAGGGACTCGCGCAGCACTCGGTCGACCTCGGCCAGGGGCACGCTCATCGAGGTGCCGGTGCGCAGGCGGCGGCCGAGCAGCAGCTCGACCGCTCGGCGCTGTTCGGCGGTGGCGGCCTTGAGCGTGGCGGGGGTGTCCAGGGCCCGCCCGTTGGCCAGGCGGTCGCGTATCCGGTCCACCAGCCAGGCGGTTTCGGGACCGCCGAGCAGGCGGCGCAGTCTCGGCAGATCGGTCACCGGCTACTCGCGTCGAGGAGGGACGGCTGCGCCCGGTCTTCGGCCGCCTTCGGGGTGGGAACGTACGGGACCGGCCGGTCCTCCCGGGCGCGCGTGGCGCCGTCCCAGCGCCAGGGGGTGACCAGGACGGCGTCGATCCCCTCGCGGCGGCTCAGCTGGGCGATGCCGATGCCGGGCACGGTCGGGTAGCAGGCCCACTCCCGCTCGCTGGTCATCACCACGTCCAGGTCGAACGAGGCCAGCAGCCCCAGGCACTTGGCCCGGGAGTCGTCGTCCACGCCCGCGAACGCCTCGTCGAGCGCGATCAGGCGCGGGGCGTGCGGGTTGCCGGAGGAGTAGTGCGAGGAGGCCGCCGCGAACAGCGGGACGGAGGCGGCGAGCACCCGTTCGCCGCCGGAGGCGGGACCGGTGGCGGGCTTCCACTGGCCGTCCTGGCGGCGCTGGATGGTGAAGGAGTGCCAGCCGCGGTAGTCCAGGGCGCGGGTGAGCTGGTCGGCCCAGGAGTCGGCGGGGTGCTCCTCGCGGTCCTGGGCGATCCGGGCCTGGAGGAACGCGCCGACCTGCGCGCGGTCGGCCGGCGTCCAGGCGTCCGAGGACTGGCGCAGCAGGCGGGCGCGGACGGCGTCGAGCCCGGCCGGCGCGTCCTTGGCGGGCTGCCACTGCAGGCGCAGGGTCATGCCGGTCGAGGTGGGGCGGGCCGCCAGGTCCTGGTTCATCGCCGCCACCTGCTCCTCGGCCCCGGTGATCAGCTCCTGGAGCGCTCCGGCGACCTCGCCGACGAGGTGGTTCTCCAGTAGTTCGCGTTCCTTGGCGGAGAGCAGCAGGCCGCGCTGCTCGACCTCCTCGCGCAGCGAGTCGGCGAGGGCGGGCACGTCGTGGGTGCGGCCCTGGAAGACCACGTCGACGATCATGATGCCGTCGTGCAGGGTCATGCCGACCGAATGGCCGTGGCGGCCGAGTGCGTCCGTGAGCACCTTGTGCTCGGTGGAGATCCGCTGCTGGATCAGCTCCCAGCGGCGGTCGGAGTCGTCCGTGCCGTCGAGGTCCTGGTTGACGGTACGGGCCAGCGCCACGGCCGGAGTCGGTGCCCAGGGCTCGTCGAGTGCCGGGACGGCGATCTCCGGCAGCGCGGCGGCGAGCAGGCCGGTGGCGGCGAAGGAGCGCAGGGCGGTCACGGCGCGGTCGCGTTCGGCGGTCGCCTCCTCGATCCGGGCGCGGATCTCGCTGCGCCGGCCCTCGGCCCGGGCGCGGGCGGTCATGGCGGCGTCGCGGGCGCGCCGGGTGGTCTTCTCCTCGGCGTCCCGTGCGGCGATCGCGGCATCGGTCTCGGCCAGTCGGCGGAACAGTTCCTCGACGCTCGCGCCTACGGTCTCGGCCAGGACGCGGTGGCGCTCGGAGGCCGCGTCGGCCGTCCGGCGGGCGCCGGTCTCGGCGTCCTCGGCCTCGGCGAGTGCGCCGGCGGCGGCCTCGGCCTCCGCTTCCACCTCGGTGGCGAGGGCGGCGGAGCGGGCCCGGGCGGAGGCGGCAGGGAGCAGCGCGGCGAGGGCGGCGGCGTAGCCGGAGACGGCGTCGCGCACGAGGTCGAGCTGCTCGCGGTCGGCGGGCAGGTCGGTGTCCCGGGCGTAGTCGCCGGCCTCCAGGTCGGCGCGGACCGCGTCCTCCTGCCGGGCGGTGGCCTCCTGGGTCGCCTCGCCGAGGCGTTCCGTCAGGCGGCGGACCGCCTCGGCCTCGTGGCCGTGGCGGGCGTGCGCCTCGCGCAGCTCGTGGTCGGCGGGCTCGCTCTGCTGCTCGCCTGCCAGCGTGCCGGCGCGGGCCCGGACGGCACCGCGCTGTCGGTCCAACTCGGCGAGCTCGTCGGTGAGTTCGCCATGCTGGGCGGTGAGTTCGGCAAGCCTGGCGCGGCGGGCGGCCTCCCGGGCGCCCTCGCCGATGTAGTGGGCGGCGGGCTTGGTCCAGCGACCGACGAGCGCGCCGATCCGGTAGCGGCCGTCGGCGGCCACCCAGGTGTGGTGATCGGAGTCCGCTCCGAGGCCGATCGCCCCCAGGGTGGCGTGGACGGCGGTGTCGGCGAGAGCGGCGGCCAGCGGGTCTGCCCGGTCGACGGCCGGGCGCAGGACGGAGGAGAGGTCGACACCGGGGGTGGTGGGGCCGGACAGCAGGACGGCGTCGTCCGCGTCGAGCAGGCTGCCGTCCGGGGTGAGCCAGGCGTCGAGCAGCCCCGCGGCCTCCAGCGCGGCCTCGATCCCGGCCCGTTGCTCGGCAGGCACGCCGTCGGCGAAGTCGACCACCCGCCACAGCGGCGCTCCGGGGCGGTCTGCGCGGGAGTGGGGGTCTCGGGTGTGTGCCGGCGGCGGGGTGTCGTGGCCGCCGGACTCCAGGCGGGCCATCTCCTCGTCCACAGCGGTCAGTTGACGCCGGGTGGTGGCGTGCTCGGCGTCGAGCGCGGCCTCCTGGCGGGTGAGGGCTGCCATGCTTGCGCGGTAGGCGGTGGCGGCGGCGTCGGCCGCCGGGTTGGGGCCGGAGAGGGTGTCCGTCCAGACCTCGAGAGCCGCGAGGGCCTGATCGGGGTCGGGCAGGCGCAGTTCGGTCGTACCGTCGGCCCAGGTGCGCCAGGCCGTGACGAGGGCTGCGCCCTGCTCGGTGACCGCCGTTCCGGCTTCGGCCGCGCGCTCCTTCGCGGCTTCCAGGTCGGCGGCGCGGCGGGCGGCCTCGGCCTGTGCGGTGTGGGCGTGTCCATGGGCGCGTTCGGCCACGGTGAGCAGTGCGGTGAGGCCGGTGACGGCTTGGCGGCGGCGTTCCACGGCCCGGTCACCGGCCCGGCGGGTCTCCGGGAAGGGCGCGCGGTCCCGGTCCAGGGCCTCGGCCACGGTCGGATGGTCGATGCCGGCAGCCTCGGCGGCCTGCCGGGCGGCGGAGTCGGCCTCGGCGAGGGCGGCCCGGTCGTGGTCGTGCTGGGTGTGCGCGGCGGCGGCACGGCGCTGCCAGTCGTCGGCCTGGCGGCGGGCGGTGCGGCAGGCGTCGGCGCGGTCGTCGGCGACGGCGCGCAGCGCCTCGGCTGCTTTGCCGGCCTGTTCCAGCTCCCGGGCCGCGTCCATCTCCGGGCTGCGGTTCAAGGCCTCCCGGGTGGCGGCCAGTGTCGCCCGGGTGCTCTCAAGCTCTTCCAGCTGCGCTTCCGTCTGCGTCAACTGCTGTTCAGCGGTGGCGTGTTCGGTCTCCGCCTCGCCGAGGTCGCGGCCGAGATGCTCGTACCGGCTGTGCGCGACGCGGAGCACGCCGGCCTGCCGCTTGGCGGCGATCTGCGCGTAACGGCGGTAGTGGGTGAGGAAGTTGGCGGCGGCGCCGGACGCCTCGGCGAGCGCTTCCAGGGCGTGCCGCTCCTCGTCCAGGCCGCGGAACGCCTCGGCGACCTCGCCGACCAGGGCCGGATCGAGTGGCGGCAGGGCCTCGGTGAGCGCCTTCGACAGCAGCTTCTCGTCCGGCTTCTTCGACAGCTGCGGCTGGCGCAGCTGGATCAGCAGGTTGACCAGGGCCTCGTAGCGGCCCTGGCCGAGGCCGAAGAGCTGTTCGTCCACGGCACGGCGGTACTCGGCGGCGGTGTCGTGCACCAGGCCGTGGCCGTGGAGTGCGTCGCGCAGCCGCTCCCGGGTGAACGGGACGCGGGTGGCGGACAGCAGCGGCAGATCGGGGCCGATGCGCAGGGTGGTGGTGAAGAACCAGTGCTTGGCGATGCCGCGGCCCTTGACAGCCTTAAGCCCGCAGCCGATGGTCCGGTACTGCGGGCGGCCGTCGTCGCCGATCCGGCCGAACTCCAGCCAGGTGTAGCCGGTGCGTTCGTCGTTCGGGTGCTTTCCGCCGAGCAGCAGGTTCCACTCCATGCGCTTGGCGCGGTCGCCGTCCGGCTCGACCCGGTGGGCGGCCAGTTCACCGTCGAGGAGGAAGGGCAGCGTGAGGGCGAGCACCTTGGACTTGCCGGTGCCGTTGTTGCCGCGCAACAGCAGCCGCCCGTCGTGGAAGCGGAACTCCTCGGCGTCGTAGTAGAAGATGTCGACGAGCCCCGCGCGCAGCGGCTGCCAGCGGTTCTTGGTGGGCTGCGGCAGGGTCATGAGCGGGAGCGGGCCTTTCGGATGGTCGGGGCGGCCAGGGCGTAGCGGACCAGGGCGGGCTTGGCGGTGACCGAGCCGCCGTCGCGGGTGATGAGGTCGAGGGCGGTCAGCCGGTCCAGCGCCTGGGCGAGCAACTCGGCCGCGGCAGCGGGCTCGGCGGCGGTCTTGCGCCAGTACGAGCGGTGCTGCACGGCCAGCTGCCGCACCAGCTCCACCAGTTGCGGCTCGGTGCGGGGGCCGTCGGCGGTGGCGAGGTGGGCGGCCACCAGCAGGGTGGCATGGCCGTCGGTGCCCTGCTCGGGCATCCGGACGTCGGTGAGCTCGTCGTCCGGGTCCGCCATGGCGATCCCCTCGGTGCGCAACTCGGCGACCAGTCCCGTGAGTTCGGTGATCCGGCGGGTGATCGCGTGGCGCTGGGAGACCAGGTAGGCGCGCTCGTCCTCGGGCAACTCGGCGTAGTACACCACCGGGTCGTCCAGGAGTCTGCGGGTCAGCCGGTGGCGCAGTGCGCGCAGCCGCAGCTCCTCGGTGTCCGGCGCGACCTCGGCGGTGAGCGCGGTGAGACGGTGGTCCGGGTCGGCGGCGTCGACGGTGGACGGGCCCCGGGTCGCGGCGAGCAGCGTGGCCAGGACGCGGCGGCGGACGTCGTAGAGCACGTCGTTGGACGCCTCCGACAGGTACGCCTCCTCGTCACCGGCCACCCGGTGCAGCACTCCCCACTCCAGCAGCAGCCGGACGGCGGCCACCAGGTCGGAGCGCTCCTCCCGGCGGTCCATCCGGAACTCGATTCCGGCGGCCGCCAGCACGGGGTCGCCCGCCGCCGTCAGCACGCCGTCGGCCAGCCGGCCGAGGGTGATCTGCGCGTCCGCCCGCTCCAGCGTCGCCAGCGCCAGGCAGAGCACCACGTAACGGCGGCGGGTGAACGGCACCTTGGTGCGCGGGGCGCGGGCGGGTCGGGTCGCGTCGTTCAGGCGGGCCGGCGTCTTGTACAGCCGCGCGGTCTCGGTGTCGACCACCAGCCGCCAGCCGGTCTCCTGGGTGAACCAGGCCGCCAGTTCGCCCGCGTGCTTGCGCACCAGTCGGAAGGCATCGTCGCCACCGGTCATCAGCGGCGACGCCAGCAGCGCGCGGGCGGCCCGCCGGCGCTCGGCCTGGAGGTCGTCGTGGTCGGTCATGCCGCGCTCCCGGCGGGCGCGAGGTCGATGATCTCGATGACGTGCTCGGGCCCGTGCAGCACACCGTCCGCCGTCGGGATCCGCACCACCGTATCCGGGTCCACCAGCTTCAGTCGGACCTCCATGGTGCCGTCGCCCGTGATCGCCGAGGACTCGCTCTCGCCCGGCACCCGGGCCGAGAGCGCGTCACCGAGGACCGCGAGGAACAGCCGGAAGGCGTGCGGGTCGAGCCCGTCCGGGCCGGCCAGCTCGGAGAGCAGGACCGGGCCGTCGGTGGCAAGCCTGGCCCGGGCAGCGGCGGTCTGGGCGGCCTCCCGCTCGACCTGCTCGGCCAGCACCTGGCGCGCCGCCGCACGGTCGGCGACCCGGTTGGGCATGCCGCGCCGCTCGTACGAACCGGTCTCGCGCAGCCGGGGGCTGATCTCCAGCGGCGGGGCCTGCGCCCAGGCTGTGTTGGCCGGGAGATCGGCCTGCTGCCAGGCGGTCTCGGTGGCGGTGTCCACCGTCAGGTGCCGGGCCGGGGTGAGGGCGAAGGCCGCCCGCCAGAGCCGGTGCGCGGCGTCGTCGTCCGGGGCCTGCGCGAAGAACCGGGCCAGCGCCCGGAAGTCGGCCGACCGGTCCGAGCGGCCACCGCGCCGCTCGTTCAGCGCGGCCACCGTGTTGACGAGCGCGGTGATCGCGCTGACCGCCGCTCCGCGCAGCAGCTTCGCCTGGGAGGGCTGCCGGCCGGAGCGGCTGAGGAACCAGTCGGTGAGGCCCCGCCAGCGGTTCTCCCAGGCCGTCAGCGCGGCGTTCGTCGCTGCCGCGCGGGCCTGCTCCGCCTGCTGACCGTCGTGGTCCGCCCCCGGTACGGCATCCGGCAGGGCATCACCGGCTTCGCGCTGCGCGGCGGCCAGCAGCAGCCGCTCCACACCAGCCGCGTTCAGCCGGGTGAGCAGGTTCGCGATCTGCGCGCCGCGGTTCGCCAGATCGGCGATGAAGCGCTCGATGTACTCGACCAGGCGGTCCTTGTACGCGATGAACGCCGCCTCGTCGCCGTCCTGGAAGTCGATGGTGCGACGCAGCGAGGCCATGAACGCCTGGGCGTTGTCCGCGAGACTCCCGAACCGCTCGGCGATCTGGAGCAGCAGCAGATGTGCCTTCCCCGGATCGGGATCCGGGTGCTCCGCCAGGACGAGCAGCGACCCCAACTGCTCGGCGATGTCCGCCAGCGCGACCGACTGCAACTGGCCGCGCTGGCCCAGCGCCTGCTCGTACACGGCGAGCGCGCGCAGGGCGGCCTGGCCGTGGTGGGTCAATTGGTAGAGGTAGCGGGCCCGGTGGAAGTCCTCGACCGACGTCACCCGGCCGGTGTCGGCGTCCGCGCGGAGATTCCCCCAGCCGACCAACTGCTCCAGCGCGCCGCCGACCGCCTCGATCGGCACGATCGCCGAAGCCAAGTCCTCCGCCGTGTCCCGGCGCAGCTCGGCGGCGACGTCCTCCGGCCGCAGATGGACGATGAACCGCTCTCTCGCCTGGGCGAAGACCGCCAGGACCTGGCCGTACAGGACCGCGTTCGGAGCCTGGAGGTAGGCGAACGGCTGGGGGTGTGGAGCGCTGGACACGCGCTCCAGTCTCGCAGATCCGGCTGCCTGCGCGGGCGGGAGCGGGAAACTCGGTTGACCGGACTCCTGCCGGGGTAGGTTATGGAGCTTCGCGGCGGCGGTCGTGGAGCACGGACGACACGGTCCACAGGGCTGCCGCCGGTCACCACTCGCTGAAGCGGCCTGGTTGGTGGCGCAGCGGCCCGGTCCACGTCACGTCGGCGGAGGATCCGGCCATCGCCGCGTACACCGTCCCGGGTACCGAGCAGGTGCGGGCCCTGACCGGGGAGCTGGTGGGCCGGCCGGATGAGGGCGACCTGGATTCGCCGGAGCTGGCCCGGGCGTCGATGGCGCACCTGAATCTGGTGGCAATCCATCCGTGGTCCGATGGCAACGGGCGGATGTCCCGCGCCCTGCACAGCCTCGCCGTTGTCAGGACATGTACGGCGGCGGTCGACCAGCACGACCCAGCCGTCCCGCGCGGACCGCGCCGTGCTCGATCCGGACCGCGCCCCAGGTCCCGTTCCCGTCCATGCTCGCCGCGCGGCGCCACCGGCGAGCCCCGTCACCGTCCGATGCGCATGCCGCTCTTGGCTCAGAACATCATCAGGCCCCCGCTGCTGGTGTCGGCGATGACGGGCCGGAACTGTTGGGCGGGGATGCCGTCCAGGCGGCCGGGTCCGGCCGCGGCAGCCACGACAGGGGCGGTGATGGCCAGCCAGGTACGGAACCGTTCGACGGCTTCGCGGTAGGGGACTTGCGCCAGGACGCGGTGTTCGCCGGAGGGGCAGAATTCGACGGCGACGGTGATCAGGCAGGAGCCGGGCGTGTTCTGGCTGCCCGTCCAGGACGCGCGCAGCGCACCGCAGGGTTTGCGCCCGCGAGAGCTGCCCGGGGCGCGGTGGGTCGGGCGCAGTGACTGGCCGGCCGTGTGGGCGGTCCATGCGGCCAGGTGTGGCAGCGGCAGTGTGGTGCGGGCGCGGCAGCCGGGGCAGCGGTGCCAGTGGCGGAGCCAGGTGTCGGCGTGGGTGTGGAAGAGGCGGGCGTAGCGGTCGCCGACGCGTACGTCGTTGCTGTACAGGTGATCGGGTCGTTCCTGCGTGTTGCAGGACTGGCAGACGGGGGCGCGGACGTAGCCGTGTTCGTGGCAGTGGTCGAGCACGGCAGCGGGTGCTGTCCGGCAGACGGCGCATCCCCACCCGGCCACTTTGCGGGAGAAGCCGTGCTTCCTGCTGATCGTCGAGTACAGGTGGCCTTCCAGCTCACCGTTGTACGGGCGCAGCACGGTGGTGCGGCAGTCGGGGCAGATCGTCTGCGGGCCGTCGGCGGTGTGGACGTGCCACTGGCTGGAGGGCCGGTCGGTGACGGCCGCGCATTCCCGGCAGGTTCGTGCAGTTTGGAGCCACTGGGTTTCGGTGTGCTCGGCCGCGTCCAGCACCCTGACCACGGCCCGTGGCAGCCACCATGTTCGCGCCGTCCGGTCACGGGTGCGCTCCACGAAGGTCCGGCGCCAGTCGATCCCGCCCAGATGGTGCAACTGGCCATTGTCGTGCCGTGGTGCGGGCCGGTGGTTGCCAGGGTCGTGTGCGCTGGTTTGTTCCCGGGCGATGCGCTGACGCCACCGCAGTGTGGGTGGGTCGTTGTGCTCCAGGTTCAGGGAGCCGCGGAAAGGACCGACGCGGACCAGGTCCTCCCGGTTCACCTCGACCGCGTTCAGCTCCGTCGCCGCCCGCCGTACGTCGGTCTCGTCAACGCTCCACCGACCGCCCGGTCCCCTCATCGTCGCCACCGCGCGTTCGCCGAGGAGTACGTACCCCGCCCCGGGATCAGCAGGAGAGCGGCTGAACGCCCCGGAAGCCGTCGGCACAGCACTGCCGGCCGTCAAATCGACCCACAAGGCGTCCGCGGCGGCCAGGGCGAGAAGGCCGCCCGAGCGGCGCGGGATGGCGCGGTGTGGCATACCCGGCAGGTTAACGGGCAGTGCTGACATCCGCACGCCCGAGTGCGACGGCCGTCCAGCGCCCGGACGTCGCTCATCACCATCCGAATGGCCGATCCAGCAGAAGGTCTCCGGCGGCTGGCGCACGGCACTCGGCGCCGAGCGCTTCTTCGCCGTGCGCGGCTACCTGTCCACTGCCGTCGAGCAGGGCCGCAACCTGCTCGACGCCGTCATCCGACTACTATTCGACGGCCGAGGCGCCTGGATCCCCGCCCCCACCTGACCACCGAACCAGTCACCGCAGCGGCAGGTCTGCAGAGCGGAGCGAGCCAGGCGCACGACGCCGGGGGTCGCACTGTGCCCTCCCGGCAGTGCCGGAGTTGGTGGTCGCGATGCTGGCGTGCGCCCGGATCGGAGCCGTCCACACCACGATGAAACCCGACACCGGGCCTTCGGCGGTGTCCGACCTCCGGCTGGTGATCACCGCGGACGGAGCGCACCGGCGGGGCGGCACGGTGCCGTACAAGGCCGCACTCGACCCCGCGCTGGCGCGCTCCCACCGGATCGGACAGGTGCTCGTCGTCCGGCGCACGGCGGAGCCGGTCCCCTGGCGGAACGGCCGCGACCTGTGGTGGCATGAAGAGACGGCGCGCCACTCCGAGCGGAACACGTCGGCACTACGAGACGGCCGCGAACCGTTGTTCGCACCCGCGGCCGGCGGCCCGTACGCCACACAGGACCTTCCGGTGCGCACCGCCCGCAGCCTCCGGGCGGTGCTCGGCCTGCGGCCCGACGATGTCTACTGGTGTACGGCCGATCCCGGTTCGGCTGCCGGCGTCCACGCCATGTACGCGGCGTTGGCCTGTGGAGCCGCCCTGGTGCTGCACGAGGGCGCCCCGGTGACGCCCGAAGTGGACGGGTTGAGCGAAACGGCCCGACGGTACGGGGTGACGGTCCTGCACACCGCCCCGGCGGCGATCCGCGGCCTGACCGGCCCGCACGAGGGGCTCCACGGGCGCGGGGAGTTCACCACCCTGCGGGTCGTCGCGGCACTGGCCGAGCCCGACGCCGAACACCTGTGGTCCTGGCACCGCCGCCCCGGAGCCGTATCCGGCCGGAACGTCCGGGACGACTGGGAACTGCGCTGCCACACTGCCGGCACGGAGCCGACGGCTGGTGGATCATCATGACTGGCCCGGGTCGTTGGGGTGGGATTCGAGGGCGGTCACGGTGAGGGTCATCCACGGGCGCAGCGGGAGGCTGTCGAGGACCTTCTCGCGAAGCTCGTCCTCGTCGGCGGCCCGCCAGATGCCGATGCTGCGCAGTTCGCCGAGCGGGCGCCACAGCCGCGCCAGGTGGCCGGCGGCGGCCAGTTCCCGGGCGCGAACGGCCTCGGCGGCGCGACGGCGGCCGACCTCGTTCGAACTGGTGCCCTCAGGCACGGTGGTGGTGATCTCGACCAGGAACTCGTTCACGGTCAGGCTCCGTTCTCGGGGCGCCCGGCGAGGGGCCGGGGCGCTGCGCGGTGCTCCGCGGGTTCGGGCGCCGCGTGCTCTCATCGTGTGCGCGTGGCCGGACCGGGCGCCACGACCGACGTCCTCCATGCTGTTAGGCGCAGCCTCCTACCGGGCCGTAGCATGAGGGGCGTGGAGTTGCGCCAACTGCGGTACTTCGTCGCGGTCGCCGAGGAGCTGAACTTCGGCCGGGCCGCTGCCCGGTTGCTGATCGCCGGCCCCTCCCTGTCCCAGCAGATCAAGGCACTCGAACGCGACCTCGGGGTGCGCCTGTTCGACCGCGACCGGCGCTCGGTGGCACTCACTCCGGCGGGCACCTCGCTGCTCCCGCACGTGCGCGCGCTGCTGGACCGGGCCGACGACCTGCGGCGCCGGGCCGGGCGGCTGTCCGGTTCGGAGCCGGTCCGGCTGGGGTACGTCAACTGGCTGCCGCCCGACCTGATCGCCCGCACCTCCGCGGTGGCCCGGGTGCACATCGACGCGTGGGTCGCACCCTCCCACACCCAGGCCGCCCGGGTCGCCGACGGCAGTCTGGACCTCGCGGTGTGCTGGGTGCGGGACGAGGACCTGGAGCAGCTGGGCCTGGTGGCCCGGTTGGCCGGCGCGGACCGGCTCCACGCGGTGTCCGCGGGGGCCGGTACCGGCGCCGTGCGCTCCCGGGACGCCGTCGTGCTGCTCGACGACGACGTCACCTCCTGGGCGTCGTGGAACGTCTACGCCGAGGAGTTCGCCCGCGATACGGGCGCCCGGGCTGAGCGCATCTCCGACGGCGGTGTCACGGGCCCCGCGTTCTTCGACCACGTCCGCCGCCTCGGCCGACCGGTCGTCAACTGCCCCAAGGGCCAGAGCACCCCACTGCCGCCGGACCTGATCCAGCGCCCGCTGGTGGGGCCGCGGGTGCACTGGACGTGGTCGCTGGTCCGGCGCGCGGACGAGGAGCGCCCGGCGGTGCTCGCAGTGGTCGACGCGCTCTGCGACGCCGTCGGGGACCTCGGGCTGCACGACCCGGATACCTGGCTGCCGGCGGGCGACCCGTACCGGCGCCGGTAGCGCGAGCTGCCCTGACCAGGGCTGGGAGGCCGGGCCTTCCAGCAGGGAGGCAACCGGTCCCGGCGCGGCGTTGCCCGCTGCCCGTCGGCCTGTCTACCGTCGAAGCGTCGACCGGCGGCCGGAGCCGAGGTCGAGGCCCGGTAATCCCACTCGGCCACCCCGCCACCGAGCCCGTGCTCGGCCGCATCCTGGAGGAAAATCATGGGCATGCAGAACCGGAAGGTCGCCGTCATCACCGGCGCCTCGCAGGGCATCGGCGCCGGCCTCGTCGACGCGTACCGCAAGCTCGGTCACGCCGTCGTCGCCACCTCGCGCACCATCGCCCCCGCCGACGACGCGGGTGTTCTGACCGTCCAAGGCGACATCGCCGACCCGGCCACCGCCGAACGAGTCATCGCCGGCGCCGTCGAGCGGTTCGGCCGGGTGGACACGCTGGTCAACAACGCGGGCGTCTTCGTCGCCAAGCCCTTCACCGACTACACCGCCGACGACTACGCCACCGTGA
Source organism: Kitasatospora sp. NPDC048296 (assembly GCF_043201815.1). Classification (NCBI taxonomy): domain Bacteria; kingdom Bacillati; phylum Actinomycetota; class Actinomycetes; order Kitasatosporales; family Streptomycetaceae; genus Kitasatospora; species Kitasatospora sp. NPDC048296. The sequence goes on along the minus strand of NZ_JBICZB010000061.1, from coordinate 22,698 downwards.
CCGGGGTGAACCTGACCGGGTTCTTCCACCTCACGCAGCTGGCGGTCGGTCAGATGCTCGCCCAGGGCGGCGGACACATCGTCACCATCACCACCAGCCTGGTCGACAACGCCGACGCCCGGGTCCCCTCCGTGCTGGCCTCGCTGACCAAGGGCGGCCTGCAGTCCGCCACCAAGTCGCTGGCCATCGAGTACGCGACCCGCGGCATCCGCGCCAACGCCGTGTCCCCGGGCACCATCCGGACCCCGATGCATCCGCAGGAGAGCCACCGGTTCCTCGCCGACCTGCACCCCGTCGGCCGGATGGGCGACATCGACGACATCGTCGACGCGGTCGTCTACCTGGAGAACGCGCTGTTCGTCACCGGCGAGATCCTCCACGTGGACGGCGGCATGAGCGCCGGTCACTGAGTCCCGACCACCCCTCAGCCCTGGAGAACCGCCATGCACCGGACCACCACCACGGACGACGAGACGATCCTGCGCAGCGTCCTCGACGGCTGGAAGGCAGCCGTCGACAACCACCAACCCGAGCAGGTCGCTGCCCACTTCACCGAGGACGCGATCTTCCAGGGCCTGCACCCCTACAGCACCGGACGGTCCGGCGTCGCCGCCTACTACGACTCGCAGCCGCTCGGTCTGACCGCTGACTACCGGATCCTGGAAATCCGCCGCCCGGCCGAGGGCCTGGTGCTCGGCTACCTGAGCGTGGACTTCTCCTTCACCGATCGGCCGACGTTGAGCGTGTACCTCAGCGTGCTGGTGCGGCAGGTGGAGAGCGGCTGGGCGATCGCGCACTACCAGGTCTCCAGCCTGAACGAGGCTCGGACTGCCGAGTAGCAGCGGTTCGGGGCAGGGTCGGGGCGGCACCGGTGGCCTGCGAGGTGCTGCGGGTTCGCGGTCCGGCCCGGTCGGCCCGGCGGGTCACGCGGTGGGCAGCGGGTCCTGACCCACGAGCTGGTGGCCGCGCTCGGCGGATTCGCGGACGGCGTCGAATCCGTACTCGACCATCTCGGCCTCGTACGCGTGCAGCGCCGCGAGCAGGTCCGCACCGCCGGCGGCCTCGACGAGCCGGTTCGCGAGCACGCGCGCGTCGCGCAGCGCGGTGTTCGCCCCGACTCCGATGGCCGGGCTCATCACGTGGATGGCGTCGCCGAGCAGCGTGACCGCGCTCGTCTCCCACGCCGGGACCGGCACGCTGGTGCGGACCGAGACCGGGAAGACCGAGGCGGGATCCTGGCGCGAGACGATCTCACGCAGCGTCGGATGCCAGCTCTCCAGCAGGCCCAGGGCCAGCTCCCGCAGGTCCGGTCCGGTCATGGCGAACAGCTGCTCGTCGGTGCACGGCAGCAGTTCGCGGCGGGCGCCGAAGACGCAGGCGAGGTAGTCGGTGCCCGCGCCCAGCGCGATGTCCGGGGCCAGCCGGGCCGCGGCGTCGTGCGGGGCCTCGGGGTACTGCACCGGCGCGAGTCCGATGAAGCGTCGGTCCGGGCCGATCACCGTGGTCCACAGGCCGAGCAGCTCGGCCGGGATCCGCTCCCGGTCCGCCTCGCCGGCGAACGGGACCTTGCCGTAGAACAGCCGCAGTCCCGCGTCCACGACCCGGGCCTCGGGCAGGAGTTGGGCGCGCACCGCGGAGTTGACCCCGTCGGCGCCGATCAGCACGTCGCCGGTGGCGCTGGTGCCGTCGGCGAAGTGCGCGGTCACCGGGCCGGTGGGCTCGGTGCGGTAGTGCGTGAGCCGGGCGCCGTAGTGCACGGACTTCTCCAGCCCGGACAGCAGGATCTCGCGCAGCGTCCTGCGGTTGACCGCCAGGCGCCCGGCACCGGGCAGGCCCGGTACCGGCGCGAGCTGCTGGCCGTGCACCAGGTCGAGCCGGTGGTCGAACGCGTCCATGCGTGTTCCGGGATGGCCCGCGGTGGCCGCGAAGAGCTCGAACGCCGCCGGGGCGAGCACCGCCTGCAGCGCGGTGATGCCGTCCGGGTTGATGCGGATGCGGTAGCCCTGGTTGCGGAAGGCCGGGCTCGGGTCCCTCTCGTAGACGGCGACACTGATCCCCGCCTGGTGCAGACCCTGTGCCAGGGCGAGGCCGCCGAGCCCGCCGCCGGCGATGATGACATGAAGATCCGACATGATCGGTCCCTTCTCGGTGATTTCACGAAAAGGGACGCACCGGGTGTGCCGCACGGGCACTGTACGAGCCAGGCAGTGTGCGAGCACTGCTTCGCCATCCGGACTACCTACCGGACCGTGACTTTCGTACGTCCACCGTTGACGCTAGCACGCGCCCTCGGCGGCGACCACCACGCGGATCTGGCGCACCGGCAGGGAGGCCACGCGTCAACGGTGGTGGCGCCGATTCGCCGCTACGCGTCGAGGGTGGCCGCGCGGGCGCACAGGTCGGCGAGGGTGGTGCGCGCGATCTCGGTGTAGGGCTGCTCGTTCTCCGGTGCGGCCCAGCGCGAGATGGTGAGCGTGAAGGCGAGGACGCCGATCTCGGCGGCGAGGCGCGCGGTGGTCTCCTCGGTGCCGTGCGCCTGGAGTGCGTCGGCGACGGCGGTGGCAAGGCCGGCGAGTTTGAGCAGTTCGCGTTCTCGCAGCTTGCTGTGGGCGGCGACGATCGCCAGCCGTTGGACCGCGAGGTCGTGGCGGTCCGGGGTGAAGCCGGGGGCGGCCGACTCCAGCGCCGCGGCCAGGCAGGCGGCGGGCGTGGCCGCGGCCGGAGCGTCGCGGATGGCCGAGCCGAAGCGCTCCGCCAGCAGGCCCTGGCGGCCGGAGAGCACCTCCCGCTTGTCGGCGAAGTGGCGGAAGAAGGTGCTCTTGGTCAGTCCCGCGCGCTCCGAGATCTGGACGACGGTGGTCGCGTCGTAGCCCTGTTCGGTGAACAGGGCGAGCGCGGCGCGTTCGAGGCGCTCCGGCGCGTTGGGTTCCCATCTGGCCATGTGGCCACCCTACCCGAGTGATGGCACCAAGTCCCATCAGCTGCTACGGTGAAAGTGATGGGACAAGCTCCCATCACTTTCACCGGCCCCAGGCCACCACATTCAAGGAGTCTCCATGCGTGTCTTCGTCACCGGAGCGTCCGGCCACCTCGCCGCGGCAGTCATCCCCGAGCTCATCGCCGCCGGACACGACGTCCTCGGCCTCGCCCGCTCCGAGGCCGCCGCGGCGACCGTGGCCGGGTACGGCGCCCGCGTGCACCGCGGCGACCTCGCCGACCCCGAGTCGATCGGCGGGGCCGCCGCACCGTGCGACGGCGTGATCCACCTCGCGTTCGACCACGAGCAGCTGCGCTCCGGAAACCTCCCCGCCGCCGTCGGCGCGGAACGCGCCGCCCTCGACGCGCTCGGCGACGCGCTCGCCGGAACCGGCAAGCCGCTGGTCGCCGCCTCCGGCACGCTCGGCCTGGCCACCGCAGGCCTGGGCCGGCCCGGCACCGAGCACGACACGGGCGGCCCCAGCGGACGCTCCGGCAACGAGAACGCCGTGATCGCCCTGGCCGAACGCGGCGTGCGCGCCTCGGTCGTGCGCGTCCCGCCCATCACCCACAGCGAACTCGACCGCACCGGCCTGGCCAGGACCCTGATCGCCATCGCGCGCCGCAGTGGTGTCTCCGGCTACCCCGGGGACGGGGCGAACCGCTGGCCCGCCGGCCACACCCGCGACGTCGCCCACCTGTTCTGCCTGGCGCTGGAGAACGCGCCGGCCGGCACCCGCTGGCACGCGGCAGGGCAGGAGGGCATCACGATGCGCGAGATCGCCGGACGCATCGCCGAGCACCTCGGCATCCAGGCGGTGAGCATCCCGGCCGACCAGGTCCAGGCCCACTTCGGGCCGCTGGCCATGTTCGTCGCCCTCGACAACCCCACCAGCACCCAGGTCACCCGGCAGGTCCTCGGCTGGGCACCGACCCACCCGGACCTGTTCGCCGACTTCGACACCTGCGACTACTTCACGGCGCCCGCGCCCGGCCACTGACGGCACCGGATCCGGGGCCCCGAGAGAGGAGAAGCCCATGACCTACGGACCGCACAACCCAGAGGCCACCTACGTCACACACGCCTACCCCGAGCACGGCTTCGACACCGGGGAGATCACGCTCAACTACGCCACCACCGGATCGCCCCAGAACCCGGCCCTGCTGCTCATCCCGGCGCAAGGGGAGTCCTGGTGGGGCTACGAGGCGGCGATGCAGCTGCTTGAGGACGACTTCGAGGTCTTCGCCGTCGACCTGCGCGGCCAGGGCCGCTCCACCCGTACCCCGGGGCGCTACACGCTCGACAACATGGGCAACGACCTGGTCCGGTTCGTCAGCGGACGCATCGGGCGACCGGTCGTCGCCTGCGGCCTGTCCTCCGGCGGCGTCATCGCCGCGTGGCTCTCCGCCTACGCGCCGCCCGGCATGCTACGAGGCGCGTACTGCGAGGACGCACCGCTCTTCTCCTCGGAGATCCAGCCCGCGTACGGCCAGGGCATGCACCAGGCCATCGGCCCGTGGTTCGAGCTGATGAACAAGTACCTCGGCGACCAGTGGTCGGTCGGCGACTGGCCGGGCCTGAAGAAGGCCATCGCCACCGACCTGCCGCCAGCGCTCGCCCGGGGCCTCGCGGCGATGGGTGACTTCCTCGGTGGGGACGAACCGCCCCAGACGTTCAAGGAGTACGACCCCGAGTGGGCCCGCGCGTTCGCCAGCGGCTCGGCCAGCGCCTCGGCCGACCACGCCCGGATGCTCGCGGCGGTCAAGGTTCCGGTGCTCTTCACCCACCACTTCCACCACGTCGACGAGGAGTCGGGCCGGCTCCAGGGCGCCATCTCGGACCTGCAGGTCCGGCACGCCCGCGAGCTGATCACCAAAGCCGGCCAACGATTCGACTACCTGTCGTTCCCGCAGGCCGGCCACGTCATGCACGGCAGCGACCCGCAGCTCTACAGCCGGACCCTGCGCGACTGGATCTCCACGCTCGACACCTGACAGGGCAAGCTGTCTTTCGTGAACGAGGCGTTCCTTTCCGGCTGTTGGGCAAGGCGAATCGGTACCCACAGGATCCGCGGCGTCACACGACGTGCGTCAGAAGCAGCAGCGGAATCGCGGTGAAGGTCGTGCCCACGAGCACCATGACGCCGATGACCGCCGTCTTCTGCGCTCGGGTGTCGATTACTGCGGTCTGCGGGGCGTCGGGCTGGTAGCGCACCGGTACCGGGCGGCCGACGGGCCAGCGGCGGGTCCCGGAGTAGGCGCTGCGGCGCTCCCTGGTTTGGCCCGCCGCGCTACCGGCTCGTGCTGAACCCGATCGGTTTCCGTGCGGTGCGCGACTGCCTGCCGACACGCTGGCACCCGCTGCTGGACGAGATCGTCATGGACGCCTCCGCCGAGCAACTGGTCCTGGACCCGCAGCTGAACGAGATCGGCAGGCTCGGCGCGGGCCGGACCGGCATCGTGGTCGACCGCCAGGTGCTGCGGCACCTGTTGCTGACCGGCCTCACCGTGCACACCGATGCCGCGCTGACCGGCTACGACGTGCTGGCCGACGGCAATGTCCGAGCCCGGTTCGCCCGCCGCGACCCGGCCACCGCCGACCTGCTCGTCGGCGCGGACGGCGTCACCTCCGCGATCCGCGGGGTGTTGTCGCCGCAGACCACCCCGACCGACACCGGCGTCCGGTTCGTCATCGGCCGCACCCCGCTGACCGACGAGTTCGCCGACCTGTCCAGGGCCTACGGCTCGAAGATCACGGGCTGCGGCGTCAGCCTGCTGCTCGGCGCGATGCGCTTCCGTACCCCGCCGAAGCAGGCCGCCGAGCAACTGGCCCCCGAAGTCACGCTGCCCGACATCGGCGACTACGTGCGCTGGGCCATGATCCTGCCGCCGAACGGCTCGCTGGGATACCTGACCGCGCAGGACGCCGTGCTGTCCAGGATGGAAGGCTGGCACCCGGAGCTGCGCGCGCTGATCGAGCAGGCCGACCCGGACAACAGCACGCTGCTGTCCATCCGGGCGGTCAAGCCCGGTGAGCGCTGGGCCTCCGGCCCGGTCACAATGCTCGGCGACGCGATCCACGCCACCTCCCCGACCGGCGGCAACGGCGCGAACACCGCGCTGCGCGACGCCGACCTGCTGCGCCGCTGCCTGATCGAGGCCAACGAAGGCCGTCAGGATCTGCTCAGCGCGGTCGACGACTACGAGCGGCAGATGTTCGAGTACGGCGCCGAGGCCGTGCGCAGCAGTCTTGAGAAGCTGCCCGCCTTCGCCCCCGAAGCGAAACTGTCCTGAGGCCGAATTCACCTCGTGCGATCGACCGAACTCGTCGCTGGTGGCGGCATCGGGCCGCAGCCAGTGAGTGGGAGACGTCCACGGCCAGGACCAGCCGGCCATCCGCAGCCCGCGGCAGCGACACCCCGGGCCAAGGAGCGCCGTAGCCGGCCGATCTCGATGAGGCCCCGGTTCAGAGCGCCGTGCCCGCGCCGGTGCTCGGGCGCCAACGCCGACCCGACCAACCGCACCGGACAGTCTGCCGTTCGCCGCCCTGCTCGAGGAGAACCTCGCCTCGGCGAGTCCGGACTCTGACGGGTGCTCATGCAATCGGTCCCGGGCACGTGGTGAACCGTGATCGCCAGGTTGGGGCTGAGAACTCGCAGGTCGCCGCCGTCCCCGCTGACGATCAGCCGGCTCCAGTCGCTGCCGTCGGCGGCGGACTGGGCTCGCAGGGCGTCGGCGACCCGGGCCAGTCCGTCTGAGGGTAGCCCGCGCACCGTCTGGGTGGCCTGGCCGGTCTCCAGCTGGAAGGCGATCGGAAGGCAGACCAGGTCCACGAAGGTGATGTTGGCGTACAGCTGATCGTTGTTGTAGGTGAATTCGCAGAAGCCGTGGCGGACGTTCGTGTTGGGGTCGCCGGGGTTACTCACGGAGGGAAGGACCAGGCCTCCGTCGCGGTTCATCAGGAAGGTGAGCTTGGCGTCGACGGAGAAGTAGATGCGGCCGCTCTCCAGCCGCGGCAGGGTCACACCTCTCGGGCCCACGCCAGGACCGTTGAGCGCGATCGCGCAGTCCACGTCGAGCGGAGTCTGGTCGTTCGCCGGGGACGGCGGGTGGTAGAGGGAGGATCCATCGGCCTGGATGAAGGCTCAGGTACCCCCGGCCGCCGGGTCCCGGCCGAGCACGTCGCCTGCCGGCGGGCGACTTCGAGGTTGGTCCGGACGCCGGAGGTGTCGTGTTCGCCGAACCGGCGGCCGCTCATACCTCGGTGCATCCGGTCGCCGTCAGTGTGTACACCTTGAGCGCCGGGCGACTCGGGGCGATCGCGGCCGCGACGCCGGCGCTGACCGGCGTGGTCGTCGGCGGGCTGGCTCTGGCCCGCTCCACCGGCCGGATCGGCGCCGGCCCGGGGCGACGCGGAGCCGTCGTGGCCCTGCTGGCGGGACTGACCGGCACGGCCCTCGGCGCCCTGGTGGCGGCCACCGCCTCCGGCGGCCTCGGCACCGGAAACGGCCTGGGCGGGGCCTGCGTGGCCCTGCTGGCGGGACTGACCGGCACAGCCCTCAGCGGGCGGGCGCTGACCCGCTCCCGCCGCGCCGGCTGACCAGCTCACCAGCGCATGGGACCGCGCTCCGGCGAGTGTCCGTGCTGCCGAAGCTCACGAACCGACTCACCGGCGTACGCCGGTCGCATCCCGGACCCGGGTTCGAGTGCTGTCCGGTCACGCATCCAAAGCCACCCGTCGCACTGTGACTCGCGTCACATGCCGTTCCTGTCAGGGATCGGGGCGCTGTTCCGCTCAAGTCACCGGGAGCAAGCGAACCGACAGGAGCTACTCATGAAGCACCGCATTGTCGTTCTCGGCGCCGGCTATGCTGGGGCCTACACGGCCGGGAATCTGGCGCGCCGGCTGTCGCCGGCGGACGTCGAGATCACCGTGGTCAATGCTGTACCGGACTTCGTCGAGCGGATGCGCCTGCACCAGTTGGCGGCCGGCCGGGACGTCGAGGCTCCGAAGCTTGTCGGCGTGTTCGCGGGCACGGGGATCCGGCTGCGCGTGGCCCGGGTCACCGCCGTCGACCCCGAGCGCCAGGTCGTCGCCGTGGCCGACGCCGACGGCGGCGGCGAGCTCGGCTACGACACGCTTCTCTACGCGCTCGGCAGCCACGGCGACGTCGACGGCGTTCCCGGCGCGGCCGAGCACGCCTTCGACGTCGCCGCCCGGCCCTCGGCGCTGCGCCTGCGCGAGCGCTTGGACAGCCTGGGCAGGCGAGGCGACGGCGGGAGTGTGGTGGTCGTCGGCGACGGGTTGACCGGTATCGAGACCGCCACCGAGATCGCCGAATCCCGCCCCGGGCTGTCGGTGACGCTCATCGCCCGCGGCGAATTGGGCGCCCGGCTCTCCGTCGGAGCCCGCAGCCGCCTGCGCCGGGCCTGCGACCGGCTGGGCGTCACCGTCCTGGAGCACACCATGGTCGAGGTCGTCGAAGCGACGCGGGTGCTGTGCGCCGACGGCACCGCCGTGGCGTCCGATGCGACCGTGTGGACGGCCGGGTTCGCGGTCGACCCCATCGCCGCCGCCGGCGGGCTGGAGGTCACCGGGAACGGTCGGATCGTCGTCGACCGCACCATGCGGTCGGTGTCACACCCGAACGTCTACGCCATCGGCGACGGCGCCTATGCCATCGGCGACAACGGCCGACCGCTGCCGATGTCCTGCGCCTCGGCCGCCTGCACCAGCCAGCAGGCCATCGAGACGATCCTGGGGCGCCTGACCGGCCGCAAGATCGCGAACACCAAGCTGGTCTACACGTACAACCACATCAGCCTTGGGCAGGGGGACGCGATCTGGCAGGGGGTCGACGACGAAGGGCAGCCGAAGCCGAAGCACATGGGCGGCCGGAAGTCCGCGCGGCTCAAGGTGCGCCTTGTCGCACTCTCCTGCTGGGCCACCTCGCACCCGACCCTCGGCATGCCCAAGCGCAAGCACCGCCTGGCCGCCGCTCCGGACGCGACTGCCGATAGCGTAGTCTCGTCCGGCGCGAAGACGGTCGCGTAGCCGCCTAGGGTGGTCCGCGTGGACAGCGCCGCCACTGATCGCTTCGACACCAGTCGGTTCGAGGCCGGCCGCAACCGGCTGGCCTCGCTGGCGTACCGTCTCCTCGGCTCCGCCACCGACGCCGAGGACGCCGTGCAGGACGCGTTCGTGCACTGGCAGGCCGCCGACCGGCAGCGGATCAAGGTGCCGGAGGCGTGGCTGACCAAGGTCGTCACCAACCTGTGCCTGGACCGGCTTCGCTCGGCGCAGGCTCGCCGCGAACGCGCCGTGGGCGCCTGGCTGCCCGAACCGCTCCTCGACGGCGACCCGATGCTCGGCCCGGCCGACACGTTCGAGCAGCGCGAATCGGTCTCCCTGGCCGTGCTGACTCTCATGGAGCGCCTGTCACCCCTCGAGAGGGCGGTCTACGTCCTGCGCGAGGCGTTCTCCTACAGCCACGCCGAGATCGCCGAGATCCTCGGCATCGCCGAGTCCGCGAGCCAGCAGCACCTTCACCGGGCCCGGCGCCGCATCACCACCGCGCGCCGTGGCGGCGGCGAAGCCGACCCGGCAGCCGCCCGCAGGATCGTCGAGGAATTCCTCGCCGCCGCCTCCTCCGGCCGCACCGAACGGCTGGTGGCACTGCTCACCGACGACGCGACCGCGATCTCCGACGGCGCCGGCCTGACCGAGAAGCTGCTGCAGTACGACACCGCGCAGCGCATCGCCGCCATCGCACGGGCCGGCTTCAAACCCACAGCCGCGAAGCGGCGACTCGCCGGCGGCACGTCCGCCGTCCACTACGCGCTCGTCAACGGCGCCCCCGCCATCCTCTTCGTGCCCGGCGACCAGGTCGTCGGCGCCGTGACATTCGACATCACGGGCGACAGGATCGCGACCGTGCGCGGCATCGCCGCCCCCAGCTGCCTCACCCGCCTCAACGAAGCCTGGCGGCAGCACGAACCGGACACGCCGCTCATCGCCCAGTGGTGACCCGACGCCGACCGCGGCCAGGCTTCGACCGGACGTCATCGCAACCGGTGAACGCCGCGAGCGTGCAAGCGCGTCAGGCTGGTGCCGCATCGGCAGTGTCCGTCCTGCCGGGGAGGAGGGCTGTCCTCCAGCCGACCGACCGTAGCGCCGAGCCCACACCCGTAAAGTGATCTGCGCCACATGCTGTCACAGTCATCGACAGCGCGGTGTCTTGAGGCCGAACCCCCCTGGAGACGGAGGAGACACCATGGCTGACAGCACCGACGTGGTCGTGATCGGCGGCGGGTACGCCGGCGTGATGGCTGCGAACCGCCTGACGCAGCGCGGCGACGTGACCGTGACGCTGATCAACCCGCGTCCGGTCTTCGTCCCGCGGCTGCGCCTGCACCAACTGGTGGGCGGATCCCACGACGCGGTCGTCGACTACCGGGACGTCCTGGCCGACGGCGTCCGGCTGGTGATCGACAGCGCGACCCGGATCGACGCGGCCGAACGCGGCGTGACGCTGGCGACGGGCGGCACGGTCGGCTACGACTACCTGATCTACGCGGCGGGCAGTGGCAGCGCCGACCCGGGCGTGCCCGGAGCAGCCGAGTTTGCCCACCCGATCGCCACCCTGGAGAAGGCGCAGCGGCTGCGGTCGATCCTCGACGCCGCTCCCGCCACGGCCACGGTAACGGTGGTCGGGGGCGGTCCGACCGGCATCGAGACCGCCGCCGAGCTGGCGGAGCAGGGCCGCCGGGTGACCCTGGTGTGCGGAGGCGTGCTCGGCCCGCACCTGCACCCCCGGGCCCGACGCACGGCCTCCAAGCGGCTCGCCAAGCTCGGACTGACCGTACTCGACGGCCCCGGCACCAAGGTCACGGCCGTGACCCGAGACGCCGTGCACCTCGCTGACGGCCGCGAACTGCCGAGCGAGGTCACCATCTGGACCGCCGGCTTCGGCGTGCCCGATCTGGCCATGTGCAGCGGGCTGAACACCGACGCCGCAGGGCGCCTGCTCACGGACGAGACGCTGACCAGCGTGGACGACGAGCGCATCATCGCGGCCGGGGACTCGGCAGCACCGTCGGACCTGCCGTTCCGGATGAGCGCCTACACCGCGGGTTGCCTGGGCGCACACGCCGCCGACACGGTGCTGAGCCGGATCGCGGGAGGGCGGCCTGCGCCCATCAACCTGTCGTTCCCCGCCATGTGCATCAGCCTGGGTCGTCACGCCGCCGTCTTCCAACTCGCCCACAAGGACGACACCGCGAGGAGGCTCTACGCCACCGGCCGACCTGGAGCGAAGCTCAAGGAACTCTCCTGCGCGTTCAGCGTGAAGCACCTGGTGGAAGAGGCGCGCAAGCCCGGTTCGCACACCTGGCCCAAGGACGACAAGCACCGGCCGCAGCTGCTGCGGGCCAGGCGCGGCAAGGCGGCGGCCGCCGCTGAACGGGCAGCGTAGCCAGGCATTCGTGGCCGGCCCGGCCGACCGGCGGCACGGCGGGCCAAAGACCATGCCGTTGACACATGTTCGAACGCCGCTTGGAGCCAGGCCGGCCGCCGAGGAGAGATCACGAGAGATGACCGACCACGCCACGGACAGGGCGACCGAGACGTTCGTCGCCCACCGCAACCTGCTGTTCACCGTCGCCTACGAGATGCTCGGCTCGGCCGCCGACGCCGAGGACGTCCTCCAGGAGACCTGGCTGCGATGGGTCAAGGTCGACCTCGGTCAGGTGAGTGACCAGCGCGCCTACCTGGTCCGGATCACCACCCGTCAGGCCCTCAACCGACTGCGCACCCTGAAGCGCCGCAGGGAGGCGTACGTGGGCCAGTGGCTGCCCGAGCCGCTGCTCACCACGCCGGACGTGGCCGAGGACGTCGAGCTCGCCGAGAGCGTGTCGCTGGCGCTGATGCTCGTCCTGCAGACCCTGGCCGTCTTCTTTCAGGCGGCCACCGCCGGACTGCTGCTGTCCACGTCCTGCGGCGAGACGCTGTACAGCGTGGGAGCGCGCGTGATGTACGGCGCGTCCATGCTGTACGTGCTCGCCGCGATCCTCGCCTGGCGGCCGGGCGGCGGCACACCCCGTCCCATCCTGTACGCCTTCGGCTTCCTCGTACTCGCGTCGGTGCAGGTCGTGCTGGGCATCGCGCACACGCCCTCGCTCCATATCCCCCTGGGCGTCATGATGTTCGGCCTCAGCACCCTGGCAATGGGTCAGATACGGTCCACCCGCCTTCGGGGCCGTACCAATATCCGGCCGTAGCGCCGCTCCCAACTCCGTCAACGGCAGCCCGGCGCGATGAACACCGCAGGCCCCTCGCCGAGACAAGGCGCCGCGCTGGGTTGTGCCGCGCGCCCGCCCGGTCCCCGTCACCACGTGAAGCACCTACACGCTCTGTCAGAGGAGGACGCATGGATACTCCGACCCCGCGCACAGCCGACACACTGCCGTCGCCCTGGCCGACGGTGGCCTGCGGCACTGCCCGCCGGGTCGCCGGTCATGGGAGTCTGTTCCTCTCGTAGGGATCCGGGTTTTCCCAGCGGAACGGGACAGTGCGGGCCCGGGCCGACATGCCAGGGAGGTGGACCACCGGGACCTGCCGCTCCGGCTCACTCCGCGGCCGCCCCACGGGGGATGGTGCAGCGGCGTCCTGGTGCCGCACCCCGCCTCGTCATACGGCGTGCCCGCCCGGCACCGCGTGACTCGCCGACGCGCGGGCGAACTCGGCTGGGGTCTGGCCGTAGTGGCGCTTGAACGCCCGGCTGAAGTGGCTGCTGTCGGCGAACTGCCAGTACGCGGCGAGCCCCGAGATGCTCGGTCGGCCGGTCGTGGACAGAAGGGCGGTCCTGGCGTGTTCGAGCCTGCGACGGCGGATGTATCCGGCGACGGTCTCCTCGGCGCCGGCGAATGCCCGGTGCAAGGTCCGGACGGAAACGCTGAGTTCCCTGGCGAGCAGGGCGGGTGAGAGCTCCGGGTCGGTGAGCCGGGCGTCCGCGAGATCCCTGGCAGCCTGGGCCAGGGCGGGCGCGTGGGCGGGCTCGGTGCCGTCGGGCCGCTGCCGCAGCACGCCCCGGACCAGCTCGATCAGGGCCAGGTGGGCGGCCAGCGCGCCACTCGGGGAGAGGTCCGGAGCAGTCCGCGACACGAGCCGCGCGTGCCCCAGCAGCAACCGCGCCTCGGCCGCGGCCGAGGAGCCGGTGACCAGCCGGTCGCCGATGAGCGGGCCGAGCGCGCGGGCGGGCAGGATCAGCACCGTCGCCCTGGCCTGCCGGGCCACCTCGAAGGTCGGCGGCCCGCTGCGCTGGAGCATGAAGTCCCCAGTGGGAACGGTGAGGCGGCCGTCCCGCCGCCGGGTGAAGTCCCAGGCGTTGCGCGTCACCGCGTGTAACAGCACCAGGTCGTCACCCTGGTCCAGGGCGCTGCCGTTGGTGCCGACCAGCGACTCGCTGCGGACGTCGGCGACCACCGACTCGTGCGCCAGGACGGCACGGGCGCTGATCCTGAACTCACCTGCGGCCCCGGGCGTGAAGGCGGGCGCGGGGTAGGCCTCGCCGACCTGCGCCTCCCAGCCGCGCCGGAACCGGTCGAAGCCGCGCTCCGGTGCGCCGGGGGCTCTGACGTCGACCGCGAAGGTCCTGCCGCTCCCTGCCCCGCTCGTCCCCGACACCGTCGCGTCGCCTCCCCTGCCTGGCGCTGAAGTCCTGTCGACGTGGCACTGCCGTTCAAGCGTACGGGGCCGCGCCCTTCCTAGGGTGAGTCGAACCGGTCGGGCCGGATTTCCCTGCCTGCCGCGAGAAGGGTCGGATCGCGAGAGCTGTGCCGAGGAGGAAGTCGTGAGCGCGGACACCGAGCGGGTCGTGGTGGTGACCGGAGGCGGGTCGGGGATCGGTGCGGCGATCGCCCGCCGCTTCGCCGTCGAGGGCGCGACGGTCGTGGTGGTCGGTCGGACGCGGGAGAAGCTCGACCGGACGGCTGCCGGGGCGCCCGTGGGCGCGAAGGTCCTCGCGCGGACCGCCGACCTCACCGTGCCCGACCAGGTCGACACGCTGTTCGCCTCCATCAAGGCCGAACTCGGGCGGTTGGATGTCCTGGTCAACAACGCGGGCGCGCCCGCGTTCGGCGCCGTCGACGCGGTGACCCCCGACGCCTGGCGAGCCGCGATGGCGCTCAACCTCGACGCGGTCTTCCACGCCAGCCGGGCTGCGCTCGGGCCGTTGCGGGCCGCGCGCGGCTCGATCGTCAACGTGGGCTCCACGGGCGGCCTGGGCGGCGACTACGGCATGGCTGCCTACAACGCGGCCAAGGGCGCGGTGGTCAACCTGACCCGGGCCATGGCCTTGGACCACGCCCCGCAGGTGCGTGTCAACGCGGTCCACCCGGGATTTACGCTGGGCACCGGTATCACCGCAGGCCTGGCCGCCGAGACGCCGGTGGTCAAGGCCTTCGCGGAGCGCATCCCGCTCGGCCGGGTCGCGTTCCCCGAGGAGATCGCATCCGTGGTCGCCTTCCTCGCCGGTCCGCAGGCACGCTATGTGACCGGCGCTCAGCTCCCGGTCGACGGCGGCCTCAGCGCCGCGAGCGGACAGCCCCGCATCGTCCCGTGAGCCGGCCGCCGGGCAGGAGCACCGGCCCGATGCGCTGCACGACCCGGCAGACCGTCGCCGGCGGGACGCCGAAAGTCGGGGCCGACTGCCGCATGGTCAGGTTCGTGCAGTCGTGCACGGCCACCAGCAGCGCCCGCTCCGGCAGCGCTCAAGGCACCATGAACGGCCCGGGCGGGGCACATTGTCGTTGTGTCAATAACTGATCGATCGGAACCGCTGCTGTGATCGGGCGGGGACAACCACGAGGATGGCCCGACCGTACGGGCCTTGGTGAGGAGCGCGGACAGTGGACGAACGGCAACAACAGGTGACGCAGGCCGGATTCACCAGCGCCGCGAACGGGGCAGCCCCGGCAGTCGAGTTCGACGTCATCGTCTGCGGCGCGGGCTCGGCGGGATCGACGGTCGCGGGGATGCTTGCGGCCGACGAGGACCTGCGGGTGCTGCTCTTGGAGGCGGGTCCCGACGACGTCGACGAGCGGGTGTCCGATCCCGACCGGTGGTTCGAGAATCTCGGTAGCGAACGCGACTGGGGCTTCGTCACCGAGCCGGGCCGCCACATCGACCAGCGGTGCCTGCCGTACTCGATGGGCAAGGGGCTCGGGGGCGGTTCGAGCATCAACGTCGGGGTCTGGTCGCGCGGCCATCGGCGCGACTGGGACGACCTCGCCGCGAGCTGCCAGGATCCACGGTGGGACTACCGCTCGACACTCGGCGCCTACCGCGAACTCGAGACCTGGAACGGCATTCCCGACCCCGACCGGCGGGGCACCGCGGGACCGATGCACATCCGGCCGGCGCAGCCGCTCCATCCGTTCTTCTCGGCGATGCTCGAGGGAGCCGAGTCAGTCGGCCTCGATCGCTACGACAGCCCGAACGGGGAGCTGGCCGAGCTGGGGAGCGGGTGCGCCGTCCGGGACGAGATCGTCGAGGACGGGACGCGGCGCTCGCCCTACCGTGCGCTGGTCGCCCCACGGCGCGGACAGCGCAACCTGACGGTGCTCACGCACACGTTGGTCACCCGGGTCCTGTTCGAGGGCAACCGGGCGGTCGGCGTCGAGGCGGTGGCACAGGGCCGTCCGATCCGCTTCCGTGCCGCGCGCGAGGTCGTACTGAGCCTCGGGGCGGTCCAGACCCCCAAGATCCTCATGCAGTCGGGCGTCGGGCCCGCCGGGCACCTCGAACCGCTCGGCATCAAGGTCCTGGAGGATCTCCCCGGCGTGGGCGCCAACCTCGACGACCACCTGCTCTTCGGCTGCGTCTGGGAGGCCGGCGCACAGGAGTTGCCCCCGCCGCCGCGCGCCCAGGCCGTGTGCTTCTGGGGCAGCGACGGCCGCGCCGAGTCGCCGCAGTTCGTCATGTACTCCGGCGCGAGCGCGTTCATGAGCCCCGAGGCGCAGGCGCGGTACGGCAGGCCGGAGCCGGCCTCCACCTTCCTGCTCGGCATGCGCCTGCGCTCCCGCGGTTCGGTGCGGCTCGCCGACGCCGACCCGACGAGTGCGCCCGTGATCGAGACCGGCTACTTCGACGAACCCGACGACCTGCGTGACGCCGTGGATGCCTACCGGTTCGCCGAGGCGATCGCCGACTCGGAAGCGATGCGCCCCTACCAGGGCCCAGGCGCGATCCCCGGGAACGCCTCCGACGCCGAGGTCGCGGCCTACATCCGCGCAGCGGCCAACACCTTCTGGCACCAGTGCGGAACAGCCCGGATCGGCGTCGACCGCCATGCCGTCGTCGATTCCGAACTGCGCGTCAGTGGCCTGGAGCGCCTCCGGGTCGCCGACGCCTCGGTGCTGCCCCGCGTGACCTCCGGCAACACCATGGCGCCGTGCATGGTCATCGGACACCGGGCAGCCACCCTCATCCGTGGCTGAGCGGAACTCAAGTTTCGCCATTTTCGTGATCGTCGTGCGGTCACGTGGTGACGCTGTGTGGTGTTTGCTTCTGGGCCGCAGGCGCGTCGCCCTCAGGGGCGGCAGTGGTCGTACGGCATCGGGAGACGGCGGCGCGGGAGTCACATCGCGGCGCGCTGATGCGCGCGGGAGGCGCGCTGGGCCAGCACGATTCCGGACGAGGTTTCTCGCGGTGTGGATGCGGCGGGCGGCGATTGTGGGGCTGGCGCCAGGGGCGTTGGCGGAGCGCGCGGTCTCGTGTACGTGCCGCGCCCACTGGGCGGCGAAGTCCGCCGCGGGCTGAAGCCCCAGCACACCCACCGGTGCGCGCACCTTGTTGATCAGTCGCGGCGAGATCACCTCGGCGTCCGAGACGATTGCGGGGGCGGCAAACTGCCGCTCACGGTCGAAGCGTTGGCGGGCCGGCACCAGGCGCTGAGGCCCCGCCCGCCGCCGTAGTGGCACTCCGGTGGGCGGATCACGCGCACGGTCTCAACCGTCCACTGGCCGTGCACGAGCCGAGAGGGCGTTTGTTGTGACCGGCTGCGCCGGCCGCGCAGCCTCAGCCGGCGCGTCCGGGGTCTGCGGCGTAGTTCGTGGACAGCGTGAGCTCGCTCCACTGTTCGATCTCGGCGCTGAAGGTGGCGAGCGCGCTGGTGACGGCGCGGTGGGCGTCCGAGCCGAGCAGGAGGTGCGTGGGTGGATCGGGAAGCTCGATGAGCTTGAGAATCGCTTCGCCGGCCTTGTCGGGGTCGCCGGGCTGGCGGCCGTAGAAGCCGGCACGGGCAGTGCTGATCGGATCGATGAGCTCGTCGTAGTCGGGGACGGAGCGGGTGGCGCGGTGCATGGATCGCCCTGACCACTCGGTGCGGAACGCGCCGGGTTCGACGGCGGTGACGTGAATCCCGAAGCTGGCGACTTCGGCGGCGAGCGATCGGGTGATGCCTTCGAGGGCGAATTTGCTGCCGTTGTAGACGGTGAGGGTGGGGGAAGGGATGAGTCCCCCGACAGACGTGATGGCGATGATGTGTCCCGCGCGGCGCTGTCGCATGCCTGGCAGGACAGCCCTGAAGGCGGCGACCGCACCGAAGACGTTCACGTCGAACTGGCGGTGCCATTCGTCCATGCTCGATTCCTCGAGGCTGCCTTCGTGGCCGTATCCGGCGTTTGCGACGAGTACGTCGATCGGCCCGAGCGTGTGCTCGACCTCGGTGATGACGGCCTGGGTGTGTTGGTGGTCGCTGACGTCGAGCAGGCGAGCGTGACTACGCCCGGGAATGAGGGCCTCGAACTTCGCGGCGGCCTCGTCCGTGCGGACCGTGCCGATGACGGTGTGCCCCGCTGCGAGTGCCCGGTGGGCGACGGCCAGGCCGAGCCCGCTGCTCGCGCCGGTGATCAGTAGGGTGCGCTGTTGCATTTCTGGACTCCTGGGAGCTGTGGAGCGGAGCGGGAGCTAGGCGACGGGCACCGCGGGACGGTGGTAGGGCCCGCCCTCGACCAGTGGGTCGCTGTGGAAGTTGTGGACGTGCGGTTCGCCGAGGGCCGGCGTGCCCGCGTCGTCGATCCGCGCGAGGTGCTCGGGGGAGAGCGTCACGCTCAAGGCGTTGAGGCTCCCGGCGAGCTGTGTCGGGCTGGAGGCTCCCAGGACCGGGATCAGGGCCGTGCTGGATGTGCGGGCACGCTCGAGCAGCCACGCGTAGCCGACCGTCGCGCGGGGCAGTCCGGTCTCGGCGGCCACGGCCGCGACAGCCTCGTGGACCCCGGCCTCACGCGGCCCCGGGCGGCCTGCTTCGGTCCAGTGCGGCAGATGGGAGGCGGGCGGGGTGCCCGGGGGATCCGGCTCCCGGGCCAGGAAGCCGCCACCGAGCACGGACCAGGCCGTCACCCCCAGGCCGAGTGCCTCGGCGGCGGGCAGGATCTCGCGCTCGGCGTCGCGCTCGGCCGGTCCGTACTCGGTGGTGATCCCGGCCAGGGCGGTCAGGCCGCGCAGTTCGGTGATCGTCGCCGCGCGTGCGATCTTCCACGCGGGATAGTTGCCGAGTCCGACGTGGAGGACCTTCCCCGAGGTCACCAGGGAGTCGAAGGCGGCGAGCGTCTCCTCGACCGGCACGTGCGCGTCGTAGCCGTGCGTGAAGAGCAGGTCGATGTAGTCGGTGCCCAGCCGCTTCAGGCTCTGCTCGACCGAGCGGATCATCACCCGGCGGCCGTTGCCGCGTTCGACGAATCCCTCGGTGCGCTCGGTGCCGATCCCGTACTTCGTGGCGATCACCCACTGCTGCCGCTCCCGGCCGAGGAAGCGCCCCACCAGGAGCTCGGCCTGCCCGCCCTGGTAGCCGGGGGCCGTGTCGAGGAAGCGGCCCCCGGCATCCGCGTATCCGGCCAGGACTGCGGCCGCCTGCTGCGCGGGCACGGTGGTGCCGAACTTGCCGGTGCCCAACGCGATCTCGGAGACCCTCAGGCCCGAGCGCCGCCCGAAGAGCCGGTATCTCATGGCATGCCACTCCTGAACTGACTTACGTGACTGTAAGCTAAATAGCTGACGCCAACGTAAGCTAGTCGGCATGACAGGTCAAGGCATCCCCGTCCGGGCCGGAGCAGAGGGCAAGGCCGACGGCAGGCGCACCAACACGCGCACCCGCATCCACGAGGTGGCCCTGGAACTGTTCGCGGAACTCGGCTACGAACGCACGACGATGCGGCAGATCGCCGACCGCCTGGGCATCACCCGCCCGGCGCTCTACTACCACTACCGCAGCAAGGAGGACATCCTCGCGGCCGTCCACCGCGATCTCGCCTACAGCGTCGATGAACTCCTCGCCTGGGCGAAGGCGCAACCCGCGACCGGAGCCACGCGCCAGGAGGTGCTCCGCCGCCTGCACGCGCTCATGTCCGGGCCCTGGGGCATCTTCACCCGCTTCGCTCAAGCGAGCGAGGCCGCGATGCGCGACCTGTCCGCCGCTGCCGAGTTCAGCCAGCGGATGGACGACGTCGGCACCCTGCTGAGTCCGAGCGACACCGTCGAAGGCCGAATCAAAGGACGCCTGGCCCTCAGCGCCCTGTTCATGGCGAACGCCCGCAGCGCACAACTGGGAGGTTCCACGGCTGAGCGCATGGACGCCGCCCTCGAGATCGCCTACGAGCTTGTGCGATGACCGGGGCCGACGCGTGCCTTCGCGCCTTCATCGCGTACTGGCCGGCGGCCGGGAGTCGACGGGCCGGTCAGGCCGTCAGGAACGCCACCCCCGTCGCCCCGTCCGGTGGTGGGTGAACCGAACGGGCAGGTTCCCCGTAATTCACCGGTGAGGCCACCTCCCCCGGGCCTCGGAGCGGGCCCCTCGCCCCCGGCCTGCTCCCCCGCGGCCCGGCTCGCAGCCGAGGCGAGCCGGGCCGCGTGCGAGTTGGGTGCCGGCGTGGCGGTAGCGTGGACGGGTGGAATCCAAGCAGGCGTCGCGTACCGGCTACCACCACGGGGCGCTGCGGCAGGCGCTGATCGAGGGGGCCCGGGACATCCTGGCCGAGCGGGGGCACGAGCAGTTCAGCCTCAACGAGGTGGCCCGGCGGGCGGGGGTGAGCACGGCTGCGCCGTACCGCCACTTCGAGAGCAGGGACGAACTGCTGGCGGCCGTGGCCGACCAGGGCTACGCGACGCTGTACCGGAATCTCCAGCAGGTGGCCGCTGCCACCGGTGGCGTGGCGGAACGGCTGCTGCGGCTGGGCGGGGCGTACGTGCGGTTCGCGCAGGAGCACCCGGGTCTGTTCGTCACGATGTTCCGCAGTCGGTCGGGCGCCGAGCCGGTCGGGCACGACTCGTTCGAGGTGCTGTTGTGTGCGGTCGAGGAGGCTCAGCGGGCCGCAGTGGTGACTACCGTCCCTTCGGCGGAGCTGTTGACCAGGTCCATCTGGGCGACCCTGCACGGCCTCGCGGTGCTCAGTCTGCGGCAGCCGCACGAGCGCTTCGGGATGGACGGCTCACCCGAGGAGCTGGCCGCTGCCACGCTGTCGGCGATGCTGGGGCTGTGACCGGGGTGCCGGCAGGTCCTCGATCAGGGAGGGGGATGGGGAATGTGGCGCGCCCCCCTGGCCGGGGGTGCGTCGTTCTGATCTGGCGGTAGTTCGAGCCGGCGCCGACGAGATGCGCGCTGGACGAGGAGGTCCGGCGAGGGAAAACGACCGGGTGCCGCGCCTGTGGGCGGTGCCCGGTGGTGTTGGACGGCGCTGATACGGCGGGCTGCCGGCTCCGATCCGCGCCCATCCTGTCGTCGCCCCGGCACCTCCGACGTCGAACCTGCGTTCTGCCTCGCGGCTATGTAAATACCTCTAACATCAGTGTATGTTAGAGGCGCTTACATCGGGTGTCACCCAGAACCGGGAGTTACGCATGGCCTCCATTGCGCCGCCCGCACCGCCCGCACCGCCCCAGCAGCGGTCGCGTCCCCGGAAGGGGCGAGGGCGCTGGAGCTGGGCCTGGGTCACCTTCTCGTCGGTGGCGATCGCCGGCTACTTCGTGGGCCAGTACGCCCAGGGCACGCTGTCCTCCCTCGGGCGGCAGCACGTCGGGCTGGCGCCCGACTACGCCACCCAGCCCTGGCCGGTCCAGGCGGCGTTCTACTTCCACATCGTCTTCGCGGGGCTGGCCCTGGCGCTGGGCCCCTGGCAGTTCTCCCGCCGGCTGCGCGTGCGGCGCGCGGCCGTGCACCGGGGGATCGGGCGGGTCTACCTGGTCGGCGTCGGGGTCGGGGCGGTGGCGGCGTTCGTGATGTCGTTCTTCAGCACCGTCGGCCTGCTCGGGTTCTTCGGCTTCGGAACGCTGGCGGTGCTGTGGGGCTGGACCGCCTGGCGCGCCTACCGGGCCATTCGCGAGCGCGACGTCCGCAGCCACCAGGCCTGGATGATCCGCAACTTCGCACTCACCTACGCCGCGGTCACCCTGCGTCTGTGGTACGGCGTACTGATCCTGGTCCAGATCCCGTTCGTGCACGGCGTCGACCCGATCGACACGATCATGCCGCACGCCTACGCCCCGCTGCCGTTCCTGTGCTGGCTGCCGAACCTGGTGGTTGCCGAGTGGATGATCCGCCGCCGCAGCCTGCCGGCCCTGCACCTGATGGCCAGCCCCAGCCCTGGAGAGGGATGAACCTGCTCGCCGTCGCCGTCGCCGTGGCCGTGGCCGTGGCCGGGCCGGCTCAGCGGGCACTTTCCCCCAGCGCGTCCCGCAGTGCCCGCAGGGCGGTGTGCGTACGGGACTTGACGGTGCCCTCGGGCACCCCCAGGGCCTCGGCGGCCTGCCGTACCGAGCGCTGCAGGTAGTAGACCTGGAACAGCGTGTCACGGTGCATCTGGCTGAGCCCGGCCAGTGGGCCTTCGAGCAACTGCCGGTTGACCACCTGCTCGTACGGTTCGCCGTCCGCCGGGACCCGCGCCAGCGGGGCGTCGTCGACCTCCGGCGGGCGGGCGGCCCTGGCCCGTACTGCGTCGATCGACAGCCGGCGCCCCACCGTCAGCAGCCACGGCCGCACCGTCTTCGGGTTCTCGTGCAGGCGCGGGAGGTTCTGCCACGCCCGCAGCATGGTCTCCTGCAGCAGGTCCTCGGCTGCCTGCCGATCGCCCCTGGTCCAGCTGAGCATCGTGCGCAACAGTCCGGCGGCGTTGGCCTCGTAGAGCCGCTCCAACCTCGACTCGGTGTACGCCCTGGTGGCGTACAGATCAGCCGGCGCCGTCATCGTCGTCATGGTTTCGCCCCTGTCGGTGATCCCCGTTCGGGACGATCCTGCGGTGAATGGGCGCACCGAGACATCCGTGAAACTCACGTAGGCTTTCCGGCCCTCACGTGGGTTCCTCGACCGGCTCACGCACGGTCCCCGGTTGCAGGAAGTCCTTGACGACGCGCCAGGGGCCGCGAGCCCGCCGGGTGGGCTCCGCTGGGGCCGTGGCCTTCCCTCGGGGGCTGTGGTCCCGCCACTGGGTGCGGCTGGCGCGGGCCGCCGGTTCGGCGGCACGGCCGACGACACCACCTGGTGACGCGGGAATGGGGACTGGAGGACGGCACGCACCGTCAGGAGCATTGCCGTGGGACAGGAGTCCGCCCCGGCCACAGGCCCAGCGGACGCGAAAAGGGGCTCTTCTGACGTACCTGTGGGTGTGATCACGCGGGTTGGCGGCCGGGCAGGGTGGGTCGGTTGCCGCCGAGGCAGAGCATGACGAGGGCGA
>NZ_JBICZB010000060.1:0-49214 GCF_043201815.1 Kitasatospora sp. NPDC048296 | reverse complement strand
CGACTTTCTTCGCCGATCGTTGATCTACAGGTGTCCCGTTGCCTCGTTCAAGCCCCCTTGACCTGCGCACTCACGCCATAACGCAGCGGCGTTGGAGACTTTGCCCATCGTGGATCACGGCGTCGAACAGGGCCGTGTCCACCGAGGTCCAGTTCGCGGCCTTCACCGCGGCCTTGCGCTTGTTGGCATCGTGGGCCGCCCCGCGGCGCAGGATGTCGGCCACGATGCCGCCCTGCTCCGCGAGCCACTTCAAGGCGACCACATGCTCCAGGACCGAACGGCGGGTCGGTGCGGCCTCGACCTGCAGGCCCGCTGCTTCGAGCGCCAGGACCGCCAGGACACCCCGATGGCAGCGCATGTACCAGCCGTGGGCGAGGTGTCCGACTTCGGCGTGCGACTGGCGTATCCGCCGCTGCGATGCGTCAGCGATGGCGTGAGGGTAGAGCACGAGCAGGCGCGGAAGCAGAGCCCGGTACTCCTGCTCGACCGAAGTGTTCGACATGGCCCGACCCTAGCCCCTCACCCCCCGCCGCCGAGGTCCCGTCGGTGGCTGGACCGCTGGGATCGCCACCGACTTGGGCCGGACGGCCCGAACAGTGCGGACGCGGTCCGGGCTGGACCCTGCTGGCGTCAGCTGCCGCACGCGCAACCTGCGGTGGCCTTCGCCTCGGCCGGGTTCCAGGCGGGGTCGAGGGCCTGCTCGTCGGGAGTGCAGCACGCGGAAGTCCCGCAGCAGGCGTCCGGAGCGCCCGCGGCGCTCTTGTCGAGAGCGCCGGCGTCGGCCTTGACGACGTAGACCTCCCAGGGCTCCTTGCCGGGGCCGTGGACCCAGACCTTGTCCTGGAGCGCGTAGCAGCAGGAGGTGTTGTTCTCCTCGAAGGTGGTCAGGCCTGCGTGCTGCAGCCAGGTGGTGGCGGCGGTGACCTGCTCGGTGCTCTCGACCTCGACGCCGAGGTGGTCCAGGCGGGTGTCCTCGCCGGCTTCGCCCTCGATGAGGACGAGCTTGAGCGGGGGCTCGGTGATGGCGAAGTTCGCGTAGCCGGGGCGGCGCTTGGCGGGCTCGGTGCCGAAGAGCTTGGAGTAGAAGGCGATGGAGCCTTCGAGGTCGGCGACGCGCAGGGCGAGCTGGACGCGGGACATGGCGGTCTCCCGATTCGAGGTCTTGTTTCGAAGACTGTCGATACAGCGAGCTTGCTCCATGAATAGATGACTGTCAACATAGACGCATGTCGAATCTGGAACTGCCGGTGCTCGGCCAGGGCGACGCGGCGGCGTGCTGCTCGCCGATGGTCCGCGAGCCGCTGGGCGAGGACGCCGCCGTCGACCTGGCGAAGATGTTCAAGGCCCTCTCCGACCCGGTCCGCCTGCGGCTGCTGTCGCTGATCGCATCGCACGAGGGCGGCGAGGCCTGCGTCTGCGACCTGACCGGCCCGTTCGACGTGTCCCAGCCGACGATCTCCCACCACCTCAAGGTCCTGCGCGAGGCCGGGCTGGTCGGCTCCGAGCGGCGCGGGACCTGGGTCTACTACTGGGTGCTGCCCGCCGCTCTGGCTAAGCTCTCCTCCCTGCTCCAGGCCCCGGTCGCCGCCGGAGGGGCCGGATGAGCGGGACGGCCCCGCTCGGCCGCCGGGCGGCCGTCGAGTTCGTCGGGACGGGCGCGCTGGTGGCCGTCGTGGTCGGCTCCGGCGTCCAGGCCACCGGGCTGTCCCAGGACGTCGGCGTGCGGCTGCTGGCCAACTCGCTGGCGACCGTGTTCGGCCTCGGTGTGCTGATCCTGCTGCTCGGCCCGGTCTCCGGCGCCCACTTCAACCCGGTCGTGACCCTGGCCGCCTGGTGGACCGGCCGCCGCGGCGGCGAGGGCCCTGGACTGCGGGAGGTCGCGGCCTACGTCCCGGCCCAGGTCGCCGGGGCGATCGGCGGGGCTGTGCTGGCGGACGCGATGTTCGCCGAGCCGCTCGCACGCTGGTCGACGCACGACCGCTGGGCACCGCACCTGTGGCTGGGCGAGGTCGTCGCCACCGCCGGCCTGGTCCTGTTGATCTTCGGCCTGGCCCGCGCCGGCCGGGCGCACTTCGCCCCGGCCGCAGTCGCCTCCTACATCGGCGCCGCCTACTGGTTCACCTCCTCCACCAGCTTCGCCAACCCCGCCGTCACGATCGGCCGGGCGTTCACGGACACCTTCGCCGGCATCGCGCCCGGCTCGGTGCTGCCGTTCGTCGCCGCCCAGCTCGTCGGCCTGGTGGTCGGCATCTCCCTGGTCACCGTGCTGTTCGGCCGCCCCGCCGAGGCCGACGCCGAGGACTCAGAGCGTGCGGGGCGGGGCGTGGAGCACGGCGAGATCGACTGGTCGGGACATGCGCTGGCGACACGCCGCGAGAGAGATCACGGTGCGCGTTCGGAGGGTAGGCGAGCTTGATCGCGCGGCAGCGGCCTTCACGACTTCGTTGCCCGAAGGGGAGGCCGCGGACCGGGGGAAGGCGGTCTGCCTGCCAGCCGCGGGTTGTTGGGCTCGTACAACCCGGAGCACGTGCGGTGCGGCGGCGTCGAGCCTCGGAGCGGTCCTCGAAATGGGCGACAACGAGCGCCGTGAATTTCCGTGAGCCCGCAGGGAATGAGAGATGCCGGGATTTATGACGCCTATTCTCTGGCTGGCCTTCGGTCAGGTCGGATTGATTCCGCTCGGCGGTGACGGACTCCCTGTCCGGTGACTTTCTGGGCGATCCGGGGGAATCGCTGGATCCACGGTCGGAGTCGCGCTACCCTGGAGACATGAGCGCCACTCGGACCCTCCGTCAAGCCCCTGACTTGGGGACCAGCTGGGGACCACACGTCATGCGCACTGCCGCACGAGGTGCGCGTAACATGCTCATCTGCACACGCACGACGTGTGCGCGAGCGCATTTCAGGCAGGAAAAGGGAAACCTCTCCTGACTGGGGGTCAAGGGGTCGCAGGTTCAAATCCTGTCGTCCCGACTGGAGTTCGCTCCATTGTCGCAGGTCAGGGCCTTGTTTCACGAGAGTGGAGCGGGGCCCTTGATCGTTTTCAGGGCCTGCCTCTCACAACTTCTCACATCGGTGATGATCATGGTCAGCCGAGCAGCTCGCCGAGCTTCTCCGAGCCTGCCTTGAGGCTCTGCGGGTCGGGGTGCACGTAGACCCGCTTCGTGAAGCTGAGGTCCGAGTGACCGGCCCAGGCGGAGACCACGGTGTCCGGGACACCGTTGTTGGCCATCCAGGAGAGCGTGGCGTGGCGGGCGTCGTAGAAGCGAACCTTTCGAACGCCGGCGGTCTCCATGAGCTTGTACGCCTCGCGTCGGAGCTTGTCCGTCTTGAGTGGGTTTCCCAGCTCGTCCACGAGAACATATCCGGTGTCGTTGTAGGCGGATCCGGCCGCGATTTTCTCTGCCGCCTGGATCGCCTTGAAATTCTTCAGGGCCTTGAGGGCGGGTGCCGGCAGGGGAAGGGTGCGCTTTCCGGCTTCGGTTTTGGTGTCCTTCTCGACGACCTTGTTGCGCGATCCCTTCTCCAGCGTGCGGTCGTAGACGATGGTGCGAGTGTTCTGGACGGCGATCGTGCCGCTTGAGTTGAGGTCGACATCCTCGTCCCAGCGCGCGCCGCAGACTTCGGCGGGGCGCTCGGCGATGAGCGCCAGCATCATCGCGGCGTAGAGGCGGTGACCCTTGATGGCACCGAGGAACGTCTTGACCTCGGCCTCGTGCCACGGGATGTTGTTGAGCTTGTTCGCCTCCGCCTTCTTCTTGGCTTCGCGTGAGACCGTGACGTGCTGGGCGACGTTGCGCACCACCAGGCCGCGACGTACGGCGAGGTTCAGTGCGGCGCGCAGGCGGCCCAGCGCCAGCCGCACGCTCCTGACCCCGAGTCCGGTGCCGGGCCGCCCGCCGCGACGACGACCGCTCGTCAGCATCCAGTCCACGAGGGCCTCGATGTCCTCCTTGGTGAGACTCTGGAGCTCCTTGTGGCCGCTGTGGGCGCGCACCGGGACCATCGCGCTCTCGTGGTTGGATGCGGTCCCTTCCTCGACGTCGCGCGTCGCGCTCTTGAGCCAGATGTCCAGCAGGTCGTTCAGCGTCATCTTGCTCGGGGCCACGAACGCGCCGGTGCCGAGCCATGTCCAGTGCCTGGTGGGGTCGTTGATGGTTGTAGGCGTGAACCCAGGAGTCGATGGCCTCTTGGGCGGCGGCCAGAGACTCGAACGGTGCTACGTGATCAAGGAGTTCGGCGCGCAGGGTCTTGTGGAAGCGTTCGATCTTGCCGGTCGTTGTGGGCGAGCGTGGCTTGGTGTGCTTCTGCGTGATGCCGTTCTCGCGGCAGACCCGTTCGAAGAGCACCTCGACCGGTTGGGGTCGGTTGTGGCGGCCGGTGAACTGTTTGCCGTTGTCGGTCAGCACCTCGAAGGGCACTCCGTAGCGGCGCATTGCCGCCGTGAACGCCGCGCAGACCGCACGTCCGCTCGGCACCGCCACCACCGCGGCGATCACGATGAACCGTGAGTGGTCATCGATGCCGGTCACCATCTTGCACTCGCGACCGTCGGCCAGCGGCACCCCGCCGACCAGGTCGAGCTGCCACAGGTGCATCGGAGCCTCGCGCTGCCAGCGCTTGTAGACGCGCGCATGCCGTTGCTCCTGCGGCTGGGTCAGCCCGTTGCGGTCCAGAACCCGGTGCACGGTCGCTCGGGACGGCGCCGGATCCAGGCCGCGCAGGCTCAGCTCGTGGCTGATCCGCCGGGCGCCCCAGCGCGGGTGCTGCCGCCGGACATCGCAGATCAGCGCTTCTACCTCGGCCGGCAACCGGGTCGGGCTGGTCCTGGGCCGGCGCGACCGGTCGGCAAGCCCGGGCAGGCCCGCTTCTTCGAACCTCTTCCGCCACGTGTGGAGCGATTGCCGGGACGTGCCGTAGCGCGCAGCTACCTCCCCGATCGGCGAGCCGCCGAGTACCTCCCGCACCGCCCGATACCGGTACACCACCGTCGCCTGCTGATACATCCCCGCCCCAACGTCACCGATCCGAGCCAGGCGTAGAAGATCACCGATCACACGGACGGTCAACCATGTCCTGAGAACGAATGGTCAACGATGTCCTGAGACCTCACACCGAGACGAGGACACCGTTCTCGGACCTGGTGCCGGAGCGGACCAGGGCCACGAGGTGGGCGCCGGTGATCGCACGCCAGCGGGCCTGAGCGGACTCGACCAGCTTGAACACCATCACCAGCGCTGCGGCCGAGCTGCCAGCCCCGCGGTGACCCGATCTGCTATCCGGTCGCGGGAGGTGGGGAAGAGAACCGGCACGGTGCGGCCGGAGCGGCGCAGCTACCGGACGTGGTCGAGGGAGTCGCCGGAGGGCAGCACCCGGTCGAAGGCCGCGCAGTCGTGGTCCCGCAGGTCGGGCAGGTGGTAGTAGCCGAACACGGGGATCAAGTCCCGCTCGAGGCAGTCCGCATAGCCGGCGAATGTGTTCGGTGCGAGCCACTCCTTCGCGGCGGCCATCCACTCCCGCAGGAGCTTGCCGCCTGGTGCGGCGGTCCTCGTACACCCCGCGCAGCTCATCCTCCAGCACCGCCGAGCTCTCCCGGTCCGCCTCGGCCCGGCTGGCAAGGCCGCCTCGCCGCCGACCCGCCTTCCAGAATTACTGACTCATTGACAACGGACCAGGACGATCCGGTGCCGTGCCCGGCGTGCGGGCAGCCCGCCGGGTTCCCACCCTGGCGGGCCGGCGGCCTTCTGAGTCGGAGGGACAGGCCACGGTTCGTGGTTTACCCCAAGCTCCTACCGGCACTTTCGGGTGATCGCCAGTGGGAACAGCGGGAACGGGCTGGCATCATGAAGAGCATTGATCGGCCGCCCACACGGGGAAGTGGAGCGAGGGGTGCCCGCGAGGCCGGTCAGGGTCCCGTGCGGGGAAGGCGGGGAGGGGAGGAGATGGTCGCGTCCACGAGCCGGGACAGGACACTGTCGTCGAACGAGTCCTCGAAGTAGACGCTTCGGAACATCATCGCGCCCGCCCACATCTCCAGGACCAAGGAGATGTCCGTGTCCGGCGGCAGGTCTCCTCGTGAGATCGCCCGTTCCAGCACCGCGCGCGAGCGTGCCTTGCGGGGTTCGATGATCTCCTCGCGCAGCCGTCGGCGGAGCTCGGGGTTGCGGACCGTGTCGGCTACCAGCGCCGGCAGCATGGCCTGGACCTCCGGCGAGCCGAAAAAGCCCGCCAGCGCCTGTTTGGCCACGGAGAGCATCTCCTCGCGTGAGTTCCCGGTCTCCGCGGTCGGCACGTCCGGTAGGCGGCCGCGGACCGCGTCCAGTACAAGAGCGGCCTTGTTGGGCCAGGACCGGTAGACGGTCGCTTTGCCGACCTGCGCCTCGGCGGCCACCTGTTCGATGGTCATGCTTGCGTAGCCGCGCTCCTCGAGGAGCTTGAGGGTCGATTCCATGATGCGCCGTCTGGCCTGGAGGTCCCGGCGCTGTAGGCCAGGTCCCCTGTTGCTCTCGACGCTGTCCAGGGTGCGTTTTTGTCCCACGTCTTCCGCCTCCCAGCATGACCGCTCATCCCACCGGTGCCCGCCCGTCTGGAACGAATCGGATCGTCTCCAGCGGAGAAGCCTAGAGGAACGGGGGTGAACGGGGCGCGCCGGTGGGGGGTGAGGGTGGTCGTCGCTGGTCGGGACTTGTTATGCGGGCAGGCCCGCGGCTAAAGTGCAACGCAACGTTGCGTTGCGAAGTGGGGAATCGCCGGGCGCCTCCGGCGCCGATTTCGGCCGAGAACATTTGGGGGTACGCGTGTCCGACGTCAGAGTGCACCCGACCGAGCCTTTCCGGTTCCGGGAGATCTCCCGCCGAGTGGTCTCGAGCGGAGCCGAGCAGGAGATCGACACCCCCTTCACGGGAGAGCCACTGGCATCGGTCCCGATCTCCGGCAAGGCCGATGTCGCCCGCGCCTACGAGGCGGCCCGAGCCGCTCAGCTGACCTGGGCGCAAACCCGGCCCGAGCAGCGGGCCAAGCCGTTCCTGAAGTTCGTCGACCTGCTGATGGAACGCCGCTCGGAACTGCTGGACATCATCCAGCTGGAGACCGGGAAGGCGCGGCGCCACGCCTACGAGGAGCTGCTCGACGTCGCGCTCTGCGCCCTGTACTACGCCCGGCGGGCTCCGCGGTGGCTGCGCCCCGTGCGCCGGCAGGGGGTGGTGCCGGTGGCCACCCGGGTGCGCGAGGCTCGTCGGCCCAAGGGTGTGGTCGGCATGATCACCCCCTGGAACTACCCGGTGAGCATGGGGGTCACCGACGTCGTGCCCGCGCTGCTGGCGGGCAACGCGGTGGTGCACAAACCAGACACCCAGACCTCGCTCGGCGTGCTGTGGTGCGTGGATCTGTTGCAGAAGTGCGGGCTGCCTGAGGGGCTTTGGCAGGTGGTGCTCGGCGAACCCGCGGAGATCGGCGATGTGCTGATCGACCAAGCGGACTACGTGGCCTTCACCGGCTCCACCGCGGCGGGACGCGCGATCGCCGCCCGGGTCGCACCGCGGCTGGTCTCCTGCTCCCTGGAGCTGGGCGGCAAGAATGCCATGATCGTCTGTCGGGACGCGGACGTCGAGCGCGCGGTGCGCGGTGCCGTGCGGGCCTGCTTCGCCAACGCGGGCCAACTGTGCATCTCCATCGAGCGGTTGTACGTCCACGAAAGCATCCACGACCGCTTCCTGCGCCGTTTCGCGGAGGCCACCCGGGCCATGCGGCTGGGCATCGAGTTCTCCTTCGACGTGGACATGGGGTCGCTCACCTTCCGGCGCCAGCTCGACCTGGTCACCCGGCACGTCGAGCAGGCCGTGGCACGGGGGGCCACCGTGGTGGTCGGCGGCCGCGCCCGGCCGGACATCGGGCCGCTGTTCTACGAGCCGACCATCCTCACCGGAGTGACGGCCGAGATGGACCTGTGCGCCACCGAGACCTTCGGCCCGGTTGTGAGCGTGCAGCCGTTCACCGAGGAGGCACAGGCCGTCGAGCTCGCGAACGACAGCTCTTACGGGCTCAACGCCTCCGTGTGGACCCGTGACCTCGCCCGCGGCGAGCGGCTGGCCGCCCGGATCAGGGCCGGCTCGGTGAACATCAACGAGGGCTACGCCGCCTCGATGGCCTCCCACGACGTACCGATGGGCGGCATGAAGGACTCCGGCGTGGGCCGCCGCCACGGCCGTGAGGGCCTGTTCAAGTACACCGAGGTCCAGGCCCTGGTCAGCCAGCGCTACCTCGACCTGGCACCACTCGGCGCCATGTCCTACCAGTCGTACGCCGAACTGCTCTCCGCGTCGGTCGTCCTGATGAAGCGACTGCGAATCCGATAGGCGACCGCGCACCGATGAAAGCCCCGGCAGCGGCCGGGGAGACCGAACCGAACAACGGGGAATGATGACGAACGCCGTAGCAGAGGCGTCCTTCCACGAAGTCCTGGAACGCCTGTCCGAGAAGTCCAGCCGGGACTTCTACAACCCCTACACGAAGTTCTCCTGGCCGGAGGCGATGGCCGAGGGCGACTGGTGGATGAACCCGGAGCTGCTGAGCGTCCACGGAACCGGGCTCGTCACGGACGAGACGAGCCTCAAGGCGCTGGCCCGCCGTGAGACGGTGAACTTCTTCAGCCTGCACGTGCACGGGATCCGCGAGCTGATGAGCGAGGTGGCCCGGCGCATCCACACGCCCCGGTTCGCCGAGTACTCGGGCTACCTGCACCACTTCATCGGTGAGGAGAACGCCCACATGTGGTTCTTCGCCGAGTTCTGCAACCGGTACGCCGGGGGCGTCTATCCCGAGCCCGCCAGTCCCCTTGCGACCAAGGAGGCCCACGGCGCCTGGGGCGATCTGCTGGTCTTCGCGCGAATCCTCATCTTCGAGGAGATCTTCGACTACTTCAACGCCCGGCTGGGGCGCGATCCGCTGCTGCCGGAGATCCTCCGCGAGCTGCACGCGGCGCACCACCACGACGAGAGCCGCCACGTGGCGTTCGGCAAGAAGTTCGTCAAGCACCTCTTCGACCTGGCCTGCGCCGAGGACCAGGAGCGGGGACACGACGGGCGAGCGGGGGCCGAGGAGTACATCAAGGCGTACATGACGTACTCGGTGCAGAGCCTGTACAACCCCCGGGCCTACCGCGAGGCAGGGATCGTCGAACCGCTGACGGTGCGGCGCACCGCCTTGCGGCACCCGGTGCGTGAGGAGTTCCACCACCGCGTGATGGCCCGGGTGGACCGCTTCTTCGTGGCCGGTGGCATCTTCACGACTCCGTGGGGGGCGCTCGATGGCGCCGTCCGCTGACAGCCCCATGGCGCGGGTGATCGAGTTCCTGGGCGAGCGCAGCCAGGCGGTGGACCCGGAGGACTGGGACCAGGACCTCATCGACCTGCGCATCCTCGACTCAATGGCGCTCGTGGAGTTCCTCTTCCTGCTGGAGGAGGTCACCGGCGAGCCGGTCGATCCGGAGCGGATCGACGTCGAGAACCTGCGCACCCTCAACCGGATCGACACCGCGTTCCTCAGCCGAAGGGCACTGTCATGACCGCACTGGTCCGCTCGACCCTGCCGGCGGTCGAGGTCCGCGACGGCCTGGCGACGCTCGGCCCGCAGGCCCTGCTGCTGCGTACCGAGCTCGACACCCTCGTGGTCCGCTGGGCGCAGCGCGCGGGGGCTGCGAACGTCGCGTTCCCGCCGCTGCTCACCGCCTCCGATCTCGCGAGGTTCGACTACTTCACCAACTTCCCGCACCTCGGTCTGGTGGTGGCTCCGATCGCGCCCGACCGCGCCTCGCGGTTGCCGCGGCACCCCGCCGCGCCGGACGCGCGGATCGAGGCGGCCGATCTGGGGTCCGCCGTCCACATGCTGCCGTCGGCGGCCTGCTACACCGCGTACGCGAATCTGGCCGGCCGCAGGTTCGAGACGCCCGCCGCCTTCACGCTGGTTGCCCAGTGCTACCGGCGTGAGGACGAGTACGACGGCCTGCGCAGGCTGTGCGGCTTCACCATGCGGGAGGTCGTCCTGATCGGTGGGCCGGAGGAGGCACGACAGCACCTCGCCGACTTCACGTCGCTGATCCACGGTCTCTCCGACCACCTCGGCCTGGACCTGCGCACCGAGATCGCCACGGATCCGTTCTTCGACCCCGACGGTTCGCGTGCCGTCATGCAGCGGCTCTTCCCGGTCAAGAGGGAGTTCCTCAGCGCCGACGGCACCGCGGTGGCCTCGGTCAACTACCACCGCAACTTCTTCGGCGAACGCGCCGACCTGCGGATCGGCGAGGAGGTCGCGCACACCAGCTGCGTCGCCTTCGGCCTGGAGCGCTGGCTGCATGCGCTCGGCCAGCGCTTCGAGGGGGACCTGTCGGCGGCGCTGCGGGCGGTGCGTGCGTACACCGCGGACCAGCCGTCGTGACCCGAACCTTCCGGACCGCTCTCGGGGTGGACCGGCCGGTGGTCTCGGCCGGGATGGGCGGTGTCGCCGGACCGGCCCTGGCCGCGGCCGTCGCCCGTGCCGGCGGGCTCGGCCTGATGGGGCTGTACAAGGCGACCGGCCAGGCACTCGACCACATGCTGACCGAGCTCGTGGACATGACGGATGGCCAGACGGGTGTCAGCCTGGTTCCGGAGGCGGTCCCGCCCGCCGTACTGGCCGCCCAGCTGGACCGGATCCTCGACGGAACGCCGCGCCGGCTGGCGATCACGGCCCTGGGTACGCTTCCCAGCACCGCCTGCACCCGCATCCGCGCCGGCGGGCGGCGGCTCCTGCTCCAGGTGGGCAGCGCCGCACAGGCCGACGCGGCGATCAGGCTGGGTGCGGACGCGGTGCTCGTCCAGGGCGCGCATGCCGGGGGACGGCTGCTGGGCTCCGAGCTCACCACGGACCTCGTCCGCGCGGTCCGGCGGCGCCATCCGGCGGCGGTGATCGTGGCCGCGGGCGGCATCGCCACCGGGGCGGACGCCGCCGAGGCGCTGGCCGCCGGGGCCGACGCGGTGTGCGGCGGCACCGCCTTCATCGCTACCCACGAGTCGGACGCCCACGACCTGTACAAGGATCGGGTGACCGCCGCCACCGCCGAGGACACGGTCGTCACCGACGTGTTCACCCCCGGCCGGCCGCGGCGCCCCCACCGGGTGCTGCGGAACGCGCTGACCAGTGCTCCGCACCACTATCCGAAGACCTTCATCGGCACCACCGCGGTGGCCGGGACCCGGTATCCGGTCTACCGGTTCTCGGCAGCCGCACCGACCAGGAACACCACCGGACGCATCACGGAGATGGCGATGTACGCCGGGCGCTGCTGCTCGCGCGTGAACGCCCGCACCCGCGCCGCCGACGTGGTGGACCGACTCGCCGGACCTCTGGAGTGCACGTGAACCCCCTGAACCACGGCAGCGGCGCGCGCAGGCGGCCCGTCCTGCTCACCGGAGCCTCCGGCGTGGTCGGCACCGCCCTGCGCTCGGTGCTGGCCCCCTGGGAGTACGTCGCCCTGGTGCACCGCCGCCCGCTGCCCGGCTCCGCGACCGTCACCGGCGACATCCGGGCCGAGCGCCTGGGCCTCGACCGGTCGGCCTATGCCGAACTCGTCTCCCGGATCGGCGGGATCGTCCATGCCGCGGCCGACACCCGGCTCAACGGGGCCGCGGCCCAGCTGGACGCCACCAATGTCGCGGGCACCCGGACTCTGCTCCGGCTCGCGACGGACGCCAACGTGCCGCTGTACTACGTGAGTACCGCGTTCGTCCATGCTCTGACACGTCCGGAGAACGCCGGCCGCGTGCTTCCGTACGCCGAGTCCAAGGCCGCCGCCGAGGAGAGCATCAGGGTCTGGGGCGGCGACCACGTCGTGCTGCGGCCCTCGATCGTCGTCGGCGACTCGGGGACCGGTGTGATCAGCGAGTTCCAGGGGCTGCACCGGATCTGCGGCGCGATCCTGAGCGACCTGTTCCCGGCCTTCCCCTCCGACGAGTCGGGACTCGTCGACTTCGTGCCGCAGGACCTGGTGGCCCGGGTCATCGCCGCGGCGGTGCGCGGCGAACTGCCGCCCGGTACCTGCGAGGCGTGGATCACCGCCGGCCACCGAGCCATGCCGTTGGAGCAGTTGATCGCCGAGCTGGTGGCCCTGGCGGCCGAGGCCGGAAGGCCGATCGCCGCCCCGCGGATCGTCTCCGCCGACCTGTACGAGCGGCTGGTCAAGCCGGTCTTCCTGGGCGCCCTGCCCGAGGAACTCCGACGCAAGGTCACCGCACTGTTCGAGCACGTGGCCCCGTACATCGCGGTGCGCTCGCCGTTCCCCGAGAGCCCCGCCGTGATCACCGCGGCCGGTGGCGCGGACGCGGATCCGGGCGAGGTGCTGCGACGCACCATGCGCCACTGGATGAGCACCACCGGCCACCTCGGCGGCACGGCCCGCCTGACCACCCAAGGAGCGACATCATGAGGCAGTTCTCCCTGCAGGCCGACGTCCGGGGCCTGACGCCCGATGAGGTCTACCGGCGCGTGTGCGACTTCGAGAGCTTCGCCGCCCTGGCCCCTGAGGTGATCAGGCGGACATCCGTGGCCCTGGAGGATGACGGGGCCCGCACCTCCCACTGGGAGGTCTCCTTCTACGAGGGCATTCTGCGCTGGACCGAGCGCGACGTGTGCGATCCGGTGGACCGCGCGATCACCTTCACGCAGACCAGCGGAGACCTGGCCGACTTCTTCGGTTCGTGGCGGGTAGCCCCCGACGGTGATGGCGCCGTCGTGCGGTTCCACTGCGACTTCGACCTGGGGATGCCGGTCATCGCGGACATCATCGAGCCCATCGCCCTCGCCGCGTTCGACAGCACGATGACCCAGCTCGTCCGGGGCTTGTTCGGTGCCGGCACTCCGGTGGAGACCAGCGTCGCGGCTCCCTCGCGGCCCGAGGCGGTGGCCCGGTGACCGACGCGCACCCGGACCTCACCTGCCTGCACTCCGCCTACCTGCACTCCGCCGCCTGGGCCTTCGGCCGCAAGCGGACCTGGACGGCATCGAGCCCGGAGGCCGCCGAACGGCTCGCGCACGAGCGGCTCGAGGGCTACTACGAGGCTGACGTGCCGCCCTGGCAGCTCGCCGCGGACAGCGCCGCCGAGACGCTCAAGCGGGCCGGGGTCGAGCCGACCGACCTCGACCTGGTCATCTACGCCTCGGAGTCCACCGACAGCCGGGTCGACCTGAGCCGCGATCCCGACCGGTTCGCGATGGCGGCAGGTGCCGAGACGGTTCCGCTGCTGGGCGCGACCGCGAACGTGTGTGCCAACTTCGGCGCCGCCCTGCGGATCGCCCGCAACGCCATCCAGGTCGGCGACGCCCGACGGGTGCTGTTGGTGACCACGGACGTCTGGGACGACCGCTCGCGCCTGGTGGACGCCGGGACCTGCCTGATGAGCGACGCGGCCGCCTCCGTCCTGGTCACCGCGGACCGCCCCGATGAGGGCTGGCTGGTGGGCGACATCCACTCGGCCACGGACCACGCCATGCACGACGTGGACCCGGCAGTGGACACCATCGCGATGGTCCGCCGCACCGCGGGGGGCATGCGCCGAGCCGCCGAGGGATTCTTCGCCTCCCACCGCCTCCGCCGTGAGGACTACCCCCGCATCGTGGTGGGCAACGTGGGCCTGACGGTGCTGCGCGTGCTGGCCGCCGCAGGCGGGCTCGACCTCGGGCGGATGGTCACCCAGACAGCGCAGAACGGGCACTGTTTTGCCGCGGACGTGATCGTCAACCTGGCCGAGATCGAACCTGAAGCCCGCCACGGCGACCGCGTGCTCGCGCTGTCCACCGGGCACAACTACTGGACCTGCGTGGGGCTGCAACGCGTAGCCGAGCAGACCCGATGACCTCCGGGCCCGTCGACGGCGCCTACCTGGCAGCCGGCCTGCGCCGGCTGCTGCCCCAGGGGGTGGCGGTCGTGGCCAGTGCGGGCGAGATCGACGACGGCCCGCTGTTCGCCGTGGAGGCATCCGCCGTGCGGGAGGCCTGCGCCGCTCGCCGGGCCGAGTTCGCCACCGGCCGCGCGTTGGCGCGGCGCGCGATGGGGGACCTCGGCCACCCACCGGCGCCGGTGCCCGTGGGCCGCGGGCGCGAGCCCGTCTGGCCCGTCGGACTGGCGGGCAGCATCAGCCACAGCGCCGGCTGGTTCGTGGCCGCGGTGGCGGAGCGGCGAGGGTGCTGGGCGCTCGGCATCGACGTGGAGTCCTGCGCCCGGCTCTCCGCCGACGCGCTCGCCGCCCTGCGGCGGTTCGTGCTCTCGGCCGAGGAGCGGCGGTCGATCGGCACCGACCGCTGGGCGGCGCTGGAGATCTTCAGCGCCAAGGAGGCCGCCTTCAAGGCGCTGTCACCGTACGCGGAACACTCCTTCTCGCTCGGTGCGTTCCGGGCGGTCGCGCGCACACCGGGACAGCTGGCGCTGCGGCTGACCCGGCCGCTCGGGGGGCGGCTGCCTGCCGGGACCGCCGTGCCGGTGCGGCTGCACCGAGGGTGCGGGATCGTGCTGGCCGCGGCCTTCCTGAGCCGGCCGCCGCGGACCGGAGATCGACCGGAGGGACGCGACGATGCGTGGCACTAGACTGCCCGGTATGCAGGACAGCAGCCGGGATCCGGGCGTCAGGGCAGGAAAGCGGCACGGTCCGCGCAACGCATCGGCGGTGTTCGAGGCGACCATGGCCATGCTCGCCGAGCACGGCTACGACCGGTTGACCATCGAGGGCGTCGCGGCCCGGTCCGGCGTCAACAAGACGACCATCTACCGTTGGTGGCCCTCCAAGGACGACCTGGTGGCCGCCGCGCTCACCGACGCGGCCCTGCTCACGTTCGACGTGCCGGACACGGGCAGCCTGCGCGGGGACCTCACCGCCCTGGTGGACTACATCGCGCGGTTGCTGACCGAGCCGCCCCTCGCGAACGTCGCGATCGGCGCGCTCGGGGCCCTCCCGCAGCGGCCCGAACTCTCCCGCCTGATGCGCGAGTACTTCGACGAGATGCTGGCCCGTGAGCTGGCGATCTTCCAGCGTGCCGCGTCCCGTGGCGAGTTGGTTCCCGGGACGGACGCCGAAACGGTGCTGGACCTGCTGGGCGGCGCGCTCTGGTTCCACACGGTGGTCCGCCCCAAGCCGGTCGACGCCGCGTTCGTCAAGCGCATCGTGGAGTACGTGCTGACCGGGGTGCTGTCGGCACCGTGAGCTGACGGAGCCCGTGCCGTGCCGTGACCGCGGACCGCTTCGACGGGCGTGCTACGACGCGGGCGGGGCCAGTTCGACGGCGGTGCGGGAGGCGATCAGCCCCGCGTAGTCGCGGCAGTCGAGCCCGGTCAGCTCGTTCCACCGGTCCAGCCGGTAGGCGAGCGTGTTGGCGTGGACCCGCAGCACCCGTGCGGCGGCCGCCGCCGAGAACCCGTGGTCGGCGAACGCCCGTATCGCGTCCGCCAGATGCGGATGGGAGCGGGCCACGCCCAGCGCCTCGGCGAGTACGGGGTCGAGGGAGGGGTCCGCGTCGGCGACCAGCGCATACGGCCAGAGCACGGCGTAGCGGTGGATCCCCGGCCGGTGCTGTGCGATGCGTAGCGCGCTGTCGGCGTCGGCCAGGCCGTGCCGAACGCCCACCGGCCCGCGGCGGACCAGGCCGACGCCGACCGAGGCGGCTCCCGCGGCGAGGAGCACCGCCTCCACCGCGGCAGGATCCGCGTCCTGGCCAACGACCGCGATTCCCCCGGCTGCATGGGTCAGGACGCAGGTGCCGGGGCCGGCGGCGAGCCTGGCCCGGGCCTCCGAGGCGTCAGCGAGGTCCGGACGCCAGTCGGCCGCCCACACCTGGAACTCCCCCTCGGCTTCGAGTCCGAGGCCGTCGAGGACGGAGCGGAGCACGGTGGCCGTTGCGGCCGGATCCGAGAGCAGCTCGCCGAGTCGTCGTGCGGCGGCCGTCTGGACCGAATCACCGAGCGCGCCGCGGTAGCCCGCGTGCATCGAGCCGCTGAGCGAGTGAAGCCAGAGCATCCCCATCTCGAAGACGCTTGCCAGGTCGTCGAGCGCTCCGACCTGACGGGCCACCGACTGGATCTCCCGCCAGAGCACGCGCACAGCCACGGTGAAGCTCAGCGTCACCTCCTCGACGGGTATGCCGTCCGCCGCGCGGCGGGCCCCGTAGGCGTGGGCCAGGGCCTGGTCACGCTCGTCGGCATCGGGCCGGCCTTCGCGAAGGGCCGCCAGAGCGGCCTGCAGCAACTGCCGGACGGAGGCGTCCAGGTCGGCCTGCGGCGGCCCGTGGTCGCGGAACCCGGGGACCTGGTCGAGGACCGCGCAGGTCACGGCGGTGGAGAGCGAAGCCAGGCGGTCGCGAATCGCGTCGGTGAGATCCCGGGATGCCGGGGACCTCCCTGCGAGGTCGGGTCCGTGGTCTCCTCGCCAAGCCGCACCGCCCACCGCGCCCCCGCCCTGTCGTGGCTTCCGTGATCACGTCCGATCGATCAGGGCGAGCGTACACGGGCCGTCTCACCCGGCGACCTGCGCGGTGCGGTGGGGGAGACGGGGCACCGCCCGGACGGCGAGATCTCCCAGCAGGAGCGGCACCTCCGGACTCTGCCACGGGAAGAAGTGGTCACCGGGCAGTACCTGCAGACCCAGCCAGCGCCGGCTGTGCCGGCGCCATTCGGCGACCCTGGCCGCGGGGTGGAGGGGGTCGTAGCGGCCGGCGAGGGCGAGCAGGGGGACGTCGAGCGGGACCGGGGACGGGTCGGGTGCGCGGGAGAGGAGCCGCAGGTCGGCGCGCGTCGGGCGGAGCAGGAGCTTCCGCAGCTCGCGCGAGGCGAGGGCCTCGGCAGGGTGTGGCCGAGTTCTCTGATCTGGTCCATCAGCAACTCGTCGCGCTCGGCGAGGATGCGGACGGCCTTGCGGTCCAGGCAGTCCGCGGGACTCATCGCGCAGAGCACCAGAGCTGCCGGTGGGGCGCCGGCGGCGCAGAGCAACCGGCTCACCTCGTAGGCCAGCAGCGCGCCCGTGCTGTGCCCGAACAGGACCAGCGGAGTGCGGCTGCGCAGGAGTTCACGGGCGACGCAACGGGCGATCAGGTCCACCTCCTCGAGCGGTTCCTGGGCCATTCGCATTCCGTGGCCGGGAAGTTCCACCGCCAACAGCTCCACCTCCGCGGGGAGGGGGCTCCGCCAAGGGCGGTAGGCGGAGGCCGTGCCACCCGTGTAGGGCAGGCAGACGACCCGGGCCGCGGCACGTCGGGCCGCTCCGGTGCGGGACGACGGGGTGGAGAACGAGTGCAACCAGGTGGTCATGGGGACTCCCGCAGGGGGTCGGCAGGTGGTGACGTCAGTCGGACGAGCTCCTGGTGACCGCGTGCCAGTACTCGGCTGAAGGCGTCGGGATCGGTGAGGCACAGCAGGTGGCCACCGGGCACGAGGGCCAGCCGAGCGGGGGCGCCGGCGTCGCGAACCGCCCGGACGAAGGCCTTCTCCTCGGCACGGAACAGCCGGTCGCGGCGGCCGTTGACGAAGACGGTCGCGGTGGTGCAACGGCGCGCGGTTGCCAGCAGATCGCGCCGGGTGAGGTCGGCGACGCAGTCGCCGAAGGCGGGCATCGACAGTCCGCCCCGCATGACCGCCGCATGGCTCTCGGGCGGCAGGAGCCGCCGGAAGACGCGGTTGTTGAGACGCTCGGCCCGTTCCTCGCCCAGCAGTTCCACCACGTGTGCGGCGGTGCGGAAGAGGCGGGCGACCCGGGCCCTGGTGTCCGCCGTGGCCCCGTTGACCAACGCGCCCGCGACCCGCCCGGGATGGGCGGCGCAGTACGCGAGCGTCGTGTAGCCGCCGAGCGAGGACCCGGCGATCCAGGGCGGACGGCCGCAGGCCGTGTGGGCCGCGGCAACGGCGGCATCGAC
This sequence comes from Kitasatospora sp. NPDC048296, assembly GCF_043201815.1. Taxonomy (NCBI): domain Bacteria; kingdom Bacillati; phylum Actinomycetota; class Actinomycetes; order Kitasatosporales; family Streptomycetaceae; genus Kitasatospora; species Kitasatospora sp. NPDC048296. The sequence goes on along the minus strand of NZ_JBICZB010000060.1, from coordinate 31,292 downwards.
CTGGGCGATGGCGCCGTCGAGGGTGAACGGCCTTCCCCGCAGGGCGCCGTGGCCCGGTAGGTCGCAGGCGGTGATCCGGAAGCGCGGGATGAGCCGGGCCGCGTGCGGTGCCCACATCGAGGCGGAGAGCCTGATGCCGTGCACCAGGACGAGCGGAATCCCGTCGTCAGGCCCTCCCGCGTAGAGCCCTGCGGTGCCGGGTAAGGCGGCGAGCGGTAAACGTGTGGGCGGGTCGGCCTGATATCGGCGCAGACGAGTGTGTCGGAACATTTCTCCCCCGTGCATGTGCGCAGTTCCGAAGCTGCCCGGGACATTAGTCAGCGGCGACGGCAGGCGCAAGCAGATGCCGAAGGAGAAGTTCTTTGCGGCTGCTGTGAATTCGGGCCGTGAGACGTGCTCCCGGGTGGTCGGAGGGGGTGTTCGCACCGTGTGTGCACAGCTCTTCACCGAGTTCTGACTTGACCGTCCAGTAACTTCGCTCTAGGTTGAGACGAGTCGGATCGTTTCGACCTTGCTCCACAGGGGTGGCGCCGGAAACGGCTGTGGACGGTCGGCGTCTGACGTACGCACGAGGGAACATCTTCTCAGGCAGTGACCGCGCCGATCACGCTTCGGTCGGGCGCCGAGAACGGCGGCCGAGGTCCTGCTCGGCGAATTCTCCAATTCCCGCGCAGCCCGGGACGAGCCATTGCACCGGGAACTGCGGAAGCCTTTTCGACCGCAGTCCACGGCATACTCCGGATAAACCCGGGAACCGGCTCGTCCGTGTCATCATCCGCGCACACGCAACGGCGAATTGAGTGGAATCGATGCAGACCATTTCACCGGCTCTGGCGGCCACGCCGGCCGAACTCAAGCTCTACACGCAGCTCCAGCTCTTCCCGGGGAACCCGGCGCTCAACCCGGCCCTCTGCTTTGTGGGTGCCGATTAATCATCCGTCCTGGTCAAGCGGCATGTTGGTACTCATGGAGGATTCCGCCGAGTCGGTCTCGTCGGCGGACTTCCAGCTGTGTGATGTGCGCTGGCAGGTTGACCGGTTCGGGTAGTGGGCGAAGGGGCGCGGCTTGCTGCAGTGTCCGGTGTGGTCGGTGCTCGTTGTAGTGGGTCTCGAACTCGCGGAGCGCGTGGACGAGGTGGCGCTGGTTCCAGATCAAGGTGCGGTCCAGGAGCTCCCTGCGGCAGGTCTGTATCCAGCGCTCCATGATGGAGTTCATTCGCGGTATCCGGATGCCGGTGGTGATGACGGTCAGTCCGGCGTCGGTCAGCAGGGCGTCGAAGGCGGCGGTGAACTTGGAGTCGCGGTCGCGGATCAGGAATCTGGCCCTGCTGCTCGCGTCCTCGAGGTCCATGAGGAGGTTGCGTCCGAGTTGCACGATCCAGTCCGCGGTCGGGTGCGCGGTGGTGCCCAGGATCCGGACCCTGCGGGTTGCGTGCTCGATGACGGCGAAGACGTACAGGCGGGCCCCGGTCAGGGTGCGGGTCTCGAAGAGGTCACAGGCGAGCAGGGCGTCGGCCTGGCCGCGCAGGAAGTCGGCCCAGTTCGTACTCTGCCGTTCGGGCGCGGGCGGGATGCCGTGCTCGCGGAGGACTTCCCAGACGGTGGACGCGGCGACCTTGATGCCGAGGGCTGCGAGTTCGCCGTGGATGCGGCGGTAGCCCCACGAGCTGTTCTCGCGGGCCAGGCGCAGGACCAGGGCGCGGACCGAGCGGACGGTGGGTGGGCGCCCGCGACGCTTCGGCGCGCAGGTCGCGGCGTGGCGCCGTTTGAGCAGGTCGCGGTGCCACCGTAGGACCGTGTTTGGGCGGACCAGCAGTAAGAGGCGTCGTAGCTTGTCCGTCGGGAGGTGGTGGAGCAGGCCGGCGAGCATGGCGCGGTCGGTTTCGGTGAAGACGGGCTTGCCGACCTGGCGTTGCAGGACCAGCAGTTGATGCCGGAGCGCGAGGATCTCGATGTCTTTCTCTCTGTCGCTCATCGGCAGGAGTCGCAGCAGCGCGATGGTGTTGGTCGCGGCGAGGTAGGCCAGGCGCAGCAGCATGACAGATCATGATGCCGCTGGTGCCCTGTGTAGGTGAAGATGCCGGGGTAGCGCCGAGCAGATCCGAACATCGACGATCAAGGTCGCGACCTGCGCGGATGATTTATCGGCACTCGCAACGTTCCAATCGGGCACGCGGAATTTCCAGGCCGCCCGAGGCATCGTTGATGTCGAAAAGAAGCTTCCGCACGTCGTCTTTGCTGTCCCCGATGATGGCCTGGAACTGGCTGAGAGGGCTGATGAGTTCGGTCGCTTTCATGCCGATCAGGAACGGGACGACGTATCCGCCGTCGACCTGCTTGGAGAGGGCCCCGGCCTCAAAGTTGATCCAAGTGGAAGTTTGATTTTCCGGTGTTATGCAGATGATCCCGAAATTTGTTTCGGAGAGCTCGGATGTGATCTCCCGGACTCCTCTACGTCCTGCGGAGATGTCCAGACTGGAGAACCATGGGTTGATGTACTGGAGAACCTCCGGCAGCCAGGACCACAGGGATTGGGCAGTCTTCTTGGAACGCTCTCCGGACCAGCTCAGAAATACTTTGATGGCGGCCTCCTTTCACTTCTTTAAACTCTCTCGCGTGCCGCCTTGAGTAGGCGTGCTTGTTCCGCCTTGAGCGATCCGTACGACTCGCGGACATAGGAAAGGAATCGGTTTCCCGGATGGCGAATCAGGGTGGACTTGCTCGGGTCGGCCTTGTCCCAGTTCGCCAGAAGGGCGTCGTAGGTAGCTGCGTGTGCGCAAAAGTCGAGGACCGCGGGCGGCATTTCTCCTCCGATGATAAGGTCGCCCCGGGCGGTGATGATCTCTCGCATCTTCTGAGCAGTCGGGGCGAAAACCGCCTCGACCCACGTGCGCCACCGCGCTTCCTCCGGTTCCGTCAGTGGAATCCCAGCCGGGCCTGAATCGGCGGGCAGAATGTAGAGTCTGTGGTACTCGTTCCACGCCTTCTCGTTCGTTTCGGTGAGAACGAGAAGTGGGCCATAAAGGTCTTTCAATTGACTGCCCACCCAGTCGATTCGCGCTTTCCTCAGCGATCTGCGAGTCTCTCCTTGCTGGTTCAGCCAGTAGGCCATGGCGGCAATCAGGATGCTGGCGCAGGCCGTTACCATTGCTGCGATCACCGGAACCTCCATGGCTGCTTCGTGTGGTATTCAAGCATGGCGCGGCAGGATCTCGCTACCGTTTAGGCAGTGAGGCTCTCGAAGCGCAAAGGGGCAGCCCGCGAATAGTTAGAAGATAATATCTCCGACCGTTGCTGTGGTGTTGCATCCCGGGGCGCTCGCGCAGCGGAGGGAGGTGCGGCTGGAGCTGTTCGCCGACTTTCGGGACGCCGCGTCGCACCGGGCATGCCGGAGTACGGGGAGGACAGCTGCCTGCCCCCTTCCGTGTGCCCAGTACGGCGACGACCTGTTCGCGGCCCTCGGGGCGGTCGCCGCCCGGCTGCTGGACGGCGCCTCCGAGTGGAAGTTCCCGCCACTGGGTGGCCGCCGCCGAAGCCGTCTCAGCGATGGCCGCCGATCGCGGCGCGGTCGCCCTCCACGAAGCCCTGGTCGAGCGCCTCGCCGCCGCCACGGCCCGCAGCGGCGGCGAACGGGCGACCACAGCAGCGCTGGCACGGATCGTCGCCGCCCTGGCCGGGGCTGCCGATGCCCCGACCACCGCACCGTCTTCGGCCCGTCCTGCGGACCCGGGACGCGGCTGCTCGCCGTCGGTCCGGCCGCCCACCGCTACGGCCAGGACCTCGACCCGGCGGCCGTCGGCGTGACGGAACTGCGCGCCGCCACCGCAGCCACGGTGGCCTGTGGAGACTCGCTGCGCCACGACCAGTTTCCCGGCCTGCGTGCCGACCTGGTCGTCTGCGAGCCCCCGGTGGGCGTGGTCGACTGGGGCCGTGAGGACCTGCTGCGCGACCCGCGGTGGGAGCTGGGCGTCCCGGCGCGTGCGGAGGGCGTGCACTGATCGTGCTCCCCGCATCGGTGGCCTACCGGAAGTCGGGTCGCCGGATCCGGGCCGAGCTGGTCCGAAAGGGACTGCCGGCATCCGTGGTGGCCCTGCCACCAGGCCTGGTCGCCAACCACGCGCTGCCCGTGCACCTGTGGGAGTTGCGCTGGCCGGCCGAGGGCGCCGCCGCCCCGACCCGGATCCGGATGGACGCCCGCAGTGCGCAGCTCCCGCAGATGGATATCGAGCGCCAGCGCGAGTACGGCGCCGCGTTCCGCCGACTGGCCGACTTCGCGGACCGGCTCCGCGCGAGGTCGCCGCGATCGGCGAGCGGGCAGCAGGCGCGCGAGTCGTCGACGAGGTCTTTCCCGGTCTGGTCGACGAGATGAGCGCCGACGGCGCGGTCGTGGCGGATGTGCTGTCGGACTACCGCTTCTACCTCGGCGGGAAGGAATTGCCGCGGGTGCCGGTCGGCGCGCACTCCGTCCACGCCACCCGGCCGTTCTACGAGCGCCACTTGCACCGGCGGCTGGTCGCACAGGACGGCCTGCGGATGGTGCTCGGCGCCGACGTGGTCGGGCTGATCGGCGATGACCGGCGGATCACCGGCGTACGCATCCTGCGGCAGGAGCCCAGCAGCAGCGAAGAGACGTTGAACGCCGACCTGGTGGTCGACGCGATGGGCCGGGGCAGCCGTACGCCGGTCTGGCTCGAGCAACTCGGATACGAACGTCCCGCCGAGCAACGCGTCAACGTCGACGTCGCCTACGCCAGCCGGCTCGTCCGGCTCCCGCCCCGGCACGACCGGGCGCATCTCATCGGCGGCGACGTCAAGGCAGGCGGCCGCGGGCTGCTGTTGCTGGCGGTCGAGGACGGCCAGCACGTACTGACCGTCACCGGGACCGGCCCTGCCGCGCCCCCACCGACCGACGAGGCCGGATTCGCGGAGTATGTTGCCGCGGCCGCCCCGGACGACGTGGTCGCGGCGCTGAAGAGCGCCGAGGCGCTCAGCGACATCGTCGCGTACCGCTTTCCCGCGACCCGGTGGCGCCGGTACGACCAACTCGCCGGTCTTCCGGACGGGCTGGTCGTCGTCGGGGACGCGCTGTGCTCGTTGAGCCCGGTCAACGCGCAGGGCTTGACGGTGGCGGCGCTGGAGGCCCGCGCGCTGCGCGACACGCTCTCAGCCGGCCGGCGCGACGTCACCGCCAACTTCCTGGCCCGGGCAACGGGCATTCTGACCGCGCCCTGGGGGATGGTCGGCGAGCCGGGACAACCCGCGAACCTGACGCAGAAGATGCAGGGCGCCGTGATGAGCCGGCTGATGGCCGCCGCGGCTACCGAGCCGACGGTCGCGGCCCAGCTCATCCGGGTCCTGGCCCTGCTCGATCCGCCGTCGAAGCTGTTGCGGCCGGCCGTGCTCGGGCGAGCGTTGCTCCGGGCAGCATGAGCGCGGGGCAGATCGACGGGGAGCAGTCGCCGCAGGCCCGTACGAGCGCCGACGCGCTGCCGGCATCCCCGAGCCGTCGCCGAACCGAGGGGGCCATCACGTCTGCCGTCCTCGGGAGCATGCCTGCGAGTGATCACGCTCGGCGCCGATCCGGCAGACGTCCGCAACGCGAACCCCGGCCGTCACCGCGCCATCTCCCGGACGCCGTCGGCCTGGTCCGCACCCGCATCCACTCCGTCAACTCGTCAATCGTGGCACGTCGTGGAGAGAGACGGCATCGCACCTCGGCCCTCAGCCGACGCCCGCGTCCTGGCCGATGTGCCAGCGGTGTGGGCGTCAGGCCTCCAACAGCGAGAACACCACGACTCAAAAGGATCAGTGGAAGGCGATCAGCTTCTGTGAACGGTGCCGAGACTCTCCTGCGCACCCTGCTCAACAACGGTGTGGACGTCTGCTTTGCCAATCCCGGTACGTCGGAGATGCAGTTCGTCGCGGCGCTCGACCGCCACCCGGCCATGCGCGGTGTGCTGTGCCTCTTCGAAGGAGTAGCGACCGGGGCCGCCGACGGCTACGCCCGCATGACCGGCCGGCCGGCCGCGACCTTGCTCCACCTCGGCCCCGGCCTGGCCAACGGCCTGGCGAACCTCCACAACGCCCGCCGAGCGCACACCCCCATCGTCAACGTCGTAGGCGACCACGCCCGCTCGCACAAGGAGCTCGACTCGCCCCTGGAATCCGACATCGATGCCGCCGCCGCGACCGTCTCCCACTGGGTGCGCCGGCCACAGACCGCGGCGCACATCGGTCCCGACACCGCCGCAGCCGTGGCGGCGGCGATGAGCGCCGGGGTGCCCGGCGCCCCGGACCGGTCACAAACCGGCACCTCCGGCGCGATCTCGACACTCATCGTCGCCGCCGACCTTTCCTGGGAGGAGAGCGCCCCGCCCGCGCCGCACCTGCCGGCACCGCCACTGCGTTGTGTCACCCGCGCAGACGTGGAAACCACAGCTGCATTGGTCGCTGGTGCCGAGCCCGTCGCGCTGCTGATCGACGGAGCCGGACTGGGTGAGCGGGGCCTGCGAGCTGCCGCCCGGATACAGAGGGCCACCGGAACCGCCGCCTTCTGCCCGACCTGGCCCGCCCGGTTGCGGCGCGGTGCCGGCGTACCGGCGGTCCAGCCCCTGGGTTACCGGGCTGAAACCGTCAACCAGCAACTGGCAGGCATCAAGCACCTGATCCTGGTCGGAGCACGCGAACCAGTGGCATCGTTCGCCTATCCGGGCCGTCCGGGCCTTCTCACTCCACCGGGAACGCGCGTGCACCACTTCGTCCCCGACGAGGGCTTCGATGTCATCGACGCGCTGAGGGAACTGGCAGACATCGTCGCGCCGGACACCCTCGCAGTGCCGCCGGCGCAAGACGCCCCGCCTCCCATCGCGGACGAGCCGTTGCGCACAGAGAACTGGGCAAGGGTCATCGGCGCCCTGCTCCCACCGGAAACGATCACCGTCGACGAGTCCATAACGGAGGGAATGAACACCCTCTTCCCGGCGACCGCCAACTCTGCACCACACGACGTGCTCGGCCTGACCGGCCTCGCCATCGGCCAGGGCATCCCGGTGGCCGCCGGCGCAGTCATCGCATGTCCCGAACGGCCCGTCGTCTGCCTGCAGGCCGACGGCAGCGCGCTCTACACCGTCTCCGGACTATGGACCCAGGCCCGCGAGAACCTCAACGTGACCACCGTCATACTCAACAACCGCTCCTACGCGATCCTGCGCGCCGAACTGGACCGTGTCGGCGGCGGCCAAGCCGGACCGGCCGCCAACGCCCTCTTCGACCTCAGCCGACCCGACATCGACTTCACCGCCGTGGCCACCGGCATGGGCGTCCCCGCGACGCGGGCTGCAAGCACAACCGAGCTGGCCGAACAATTCTCCACCGCACTGGCCACACCCGGACCACACCTCATCGAGGCAATCCTCCAGCCGGCCTGAAACACCGTCGGGACCGGCAACGCCGAAGACCTCGCCGGCGACTGCGACAACCGGCTTGGAGAGCGGTCGAAGCGGTGGTCAGCACGGCGCCGTGGCCCTCGCAGGCGCTGACCAGGTGGTGGCCGCCGACCCGGGACGACCGGTGCCGCGGGACGGAGCCCCCGTTGGCGCTGCCGAATCGTCAGGACCGGCCTGGGAGGTTGGTCTCCCAACCGTCCAGAAGTCGTTCGAGTCCCAGTTCGAACCCGCGCTCGGCGCTGTCGGCCGCGTGGGGAAGTTCGGCATCACGGATGACGCGGGCCAGGAGTGGGTGACGCCCGGCCCTGACGACTTCGTCGAGGTAGGGCTTGTGGGCGTCCATCCATTCCTGGTTGCCGACACCAGAACGTCGGACGGCTTCCTGTTCGGCGAGTTCGCCGATGGCGTAGCCGCGGACGAAGGCCTGCAGGGTATCGACGACGGTGATCATGACGTCGATGTCGAAGCCGAGGGGGTCGAGGGCGGCGAGTGCGTGTTCTGTGGCATCGAGGGAGTTCGGTCCGAGTGATGGGCGGCCTGCCGCGAGGGAGGTCATCCAGGGATGCCGGTGGATGGTGGCCCGGGAGCGATGGGCCAGTGTCCGCAAGTCGCCGCGCCAGTCGCCGGTGGGGGCGCGCGGGCCGCCGTCTTCGGTCGCTACGGCGTCGAGCATGAGATCGAGCAGGTCGTCCTTGGATGCCAGGTAGCGGTAGAGCGAGGCCGTACCCGTTCCCAGTTCCTTGGCGACGCGCCGCATGGACAGTGCCTCGATGCCCTCGGCGTCGGCGATCGCGATGGCGGCGGCGGTGATCTCCGCTCGGGTGCGTGAGGGTGCGGGGCCTTTCGTGGCCCGCTCCGGCCGGCTCCAGATCACCGTGTGAGCGTCGTCCATCGGCTTTCCCTCCTCACTACTGCGCTCACTGTTCGCAGTAGTGCTACTGTAGCGCCCATTACTGCGAACACTGTATCCGGGTAGAGTATGCCCGGCCGAAAGGGCAACCACCATGACCACTCCCGTCACGATCGTCGGCGCCGGGCTCGGCGGCCTGACCCTCGCGCGGGTCCTGCACCTGCACGGCATCCCCGCGACCGTCTACGAAGCCGAGACGTCGGCGGACGCCCGCACGCAGGGCGGTCAGCTCGACCTCCACGAGTACAACGGGCAGCTCGCCCTCGAAGCGGCCGGCCTCACCGACGAGTTCCGCGCGATCATCCACGAAGGCGGCGAGGCCCTGCGCGTGCTCGACCAGCACGGCGCAGTCCTGCTCGCCCAGCCCGACGACGGCACGGGCGGGCGCCCCGAGGTGCTCCGCGGAGACCTGCGTCGGATCCTGATCGACTCGCTGCCCGGCGAGATGATCCAGTGGGGACACAAGGTCACCAGTGTCCGCCCCCTCGGAGACGGAAGGCACGAGCTGACCTTCGCCGACGGGCCAACCGTGACGACCGGCCTCCTCGTGGGCGCGGACGGCGCCTGGTCGAAGGTCCGGCCGCTGCTCTCCGACGCGAAGCCCGGGTACGTCGGCACGTCGTTCATCGAGACCTACCTGTACGACGCCGACCGACGCCACCCCGCAGCGGCCAAGGCCACCGGCGACGGTTCCCTGTTCGCCGTCACGGCCGGCAAGGGGATCCTGGGCCACCGAGAGGCCCACGCCGTCCTGCACACCTACGTCGCGCTCACCAAGCCGCAGGAATGGATCGCCGCCATCCTCGCCAGTCCCGAAGCGGCGGCGGCCCAGGTCGCGGCAGAATTCTCCGGATGGGCGCCCGAGCTCACCGCACTGATCACTGACGGGGAAACCGCTCTCGCCCCGCGCCCGATCAGCGCCCTGCCGATCGGCCACCGGTGGGACCGCGTTCCCGGAGTGACGCTGCTGGGCGACGCCGCCCACCTCATGTCACCGTTCGCCGGGGAGGGCGCCAACCTCGCCATGCTCGACGGCGCCGAACTCGGCAAAGCCATCGCCGCACACCCCGGCGACATCGAAGCCGCCCTCGCGGAGTACGAGCAGGCCCTCTTTCCCCGCAGCGCCCATTTCGCCGCCGAATCCGACCAGAACCACCAGCTCATCTTCGGCGACAACGCCCCCGCCGGCCTGCTCGACCTGCTCACCGGCCTGGAGCCGACCGGGTGAAGGGTCCACGGGTCCGCGATCGTGAGCGGCAGGCGCCGGACTGGCCGCCCCACGGCGGTCGGTCGTTACGCCTGCCGCCGGGGCTGGTGATCTGATGGGGGTTCGCACGGCGACCGGCCGTGCGGCATCCAGGCGCTCGCGTGGGCGCATGGGTGAGGCGGCCGGACGGCGCCGACTACGACGGCGCTCCGCCCACGGTCAGCGCGGTTCGTGCCAGTCCGCGCAGCCAGGCGTGTGCGGGGTCGGTGTCGTAGCGCTGATGCCACGACAGGTAAACCGGCGCCGATGGCAGTTCGAGCGGCAGGGGAAGCACCACCAGGCCGAGGTCGGTGACCGCGGAGCGCGTGGTGGCTTGGGGGACGCTGATCACCAGGTCGGAGTCGCGCGCGAACGCCAGCGCGGCCGCTTCGGTGGGTGCGGTCGCCACCACGCGGCGCGTGAGGCCGAGGCGGGTCAGAGCGTCGTCGAGGGCGTTGCTGAGGTTTCCGCGTCGCGAGACGGTGACGTGCTCAGCGGCGGCGTACTGCTGCGCGGTGACGGCCTTGACGCGGGTGAACGGGTGCGCCGGCCGCACGGCCATGACCAGGCGGCTCTCGCCCACGTTCTCGGCACGGATGTCCGGTGCGCTGGGACGGTTGGCGTTCGCCTCCAGGTCGACCTGGCCGCGCTGCAACTCGGGTGTGTCGGTGCTCGATTCGGCGATGAAGCGCAATCGCACGCCCGGTGCCGCTGCACGCGCGGCCGCGAGCAGTGCGGGGCCGCTCAAGGCGACCAGGGAGTCGTGCCAGCGGAGTGTGAAGGTGCGCTCCAGTGTGGCCAGATCGAGTTCGCGGCTCGGTGCCAGCACCCCCTGGACCTGGTGCAGCAGCTCGTGCACCTGCGCCCGGACGGCGATCGCATACGGCGTCGGCGTCATGGTGCGGCCGGTGCGCACCAGGATCTGGTCCCCGGTCGTGTGCCGGATCCGGCCCAGGCTCCGGCTCATCGCTGGGGCGGTGACATGCAGGCGTGCGGCCGCCCCGGCCACACTGCCCTCCTCCAGCAGCGCGTCGAGCGCGGCGAGCAAGTTCAAATCCAGTTGCATGAGAGTCATCCTAGCCGTGCTTTACATGCACTTGAGGTTAGTCAACCTGCCTTCTAATCTTCGAGAGCGGGCGCAAGAGAGCACGGATTCCGCCCGCACCACCTCATCCCTTTACCGAGACGGGAGTACCACCATGTCCGAAACACTTCAGACCACCGGCGTCCCCGCCACCGACGCCGACCTGCTCGCCCAGACCGCGATCGCCGTGCGCGCGGCGGGCTCCGCGCTTCGCGAGCGCTTCGGCGACGTGGTCCGCTACCAGACCCGCGACGAGCTGATGCGGGCGCTCGCCGCCAACGACGACACGGCTCTGGCCATCCTGCGCCCCGCTCTGACGGAACTGCGCCCGCAGGCCGGCTGGGTGGAGGACGAGCTGGACGGCGGGGCGCTGCCGTCCGGCGAATGGTGGGTCGTGGATCCGGCCGAAGGCAACGTCAACCACCTGCACGCCCTGCCGGAGTGGGCGGTGACCGCCACCCTCGTGCGCGACAACCTGCCGGTGCTCACCGTGGTCCACCTGCCGTTGACCGGCGAGACCTACACCGCGCTCACCGGCGCCGGGGCCCACCTCGACGGCCGACCGCTGCACGTCTCCCGGACCGCGGACCTCGGCCTGAGTATCGTGGCCACCAGCCAGGCCCGGCCGGACGAGGACGAGACGGTCGTGCGGCGTGTCGGCTCCTCGATCACCGCGATGCTCCTCGACGCGCTCGTCGTGCGCACCGCCGTGCCCGCGACCCTGCACCTGGTGAACGTGGCCGCCGGCCGGATCGACGCCTTCTGGCAGTTCGCCGGCGCCCGCGCGGACCTGCTCCCCGGGGTGCTGCTCGTCACCGAGGCCGGCGGACAGATCTCCGACGCCCAGGGCCACCCCTGGACCCCGCAGAGCAGCAGCTTCCTGGCCACCGCGCCCGGCATCCACGCCCAGGCCGTCGCCACGCTCTCGCGCTGACCGCACACCACGACTCACCCATACGGAAGGACCACATCATCATGACCACGATCGCAGTTCTCGGAAACGGCCGCGTCGGCGGCAACCTGGCCGCAGCCCTCACCCGGGCAGGACATCAGGTGACTGTGGCGGACCGCGAGCCGGGCGCCGCCGCCAACGCCGCCCGGACAGCCGAGGTCGTCATCAACGCCACCCCGGGCGCCAGCTCGCTGGAACGTCTCGTCGCCCTGCGCGAAGAACTGCAGGGCAAGATCCTCGTCGATGTCTCCAACGCCACCACCGACGGACCGGACGGACTGCCCGCCGACCTGCTCTACCCCGGCTCAAGCCTCGCCGAGCAGCTCCAGGAGGCACTCCCCGGAACCAGCGTCGTCAAGACACTCAACACCATGCTCTTCCCGGTGATGACCGCACCGTCCACGCTCACCCAGCCGCCGACCGCGTTCCTTTCCGGCGAGGACCCGCAGGCCAAGCAGACCGTCCGCGAACTGCTCACCGGCCTCGGCTGGCACACGGAGTGGATCGCCGACCTCGGCGGAATCCGGACCGCCCGCGCAACGGAGGCCGCGATCCTGTTCGTACCGCACGTGATCCGGTCCAGCGGGTTCACCCCCTTCGCGATCTCGATCGCCCGCTGATCAGAGCCCAAGACTCCGCCCCGGACGGACCCGGCTCCGGGACTGATGTCCGCGCCCGTCGTGGCCGGGGTTCGCTTTCCGGAGTCGGGATCTCTGTCCAGGTCCTCCGATGCCATCCAACACAGGGAGGCCAACGCGCCCCGCACGATGGTCACCTGGCGCGACCTCGCCATCAGAGCCCTCCGTACGGCCGGGGACGAGGAGCATCGCGGCCGGCCCCTGCCGCGCCCCCACTCCTCGACCCCAGGTGATCACGAACCGGACGTAACGCGGCTACGCCGAAGCGCAGGGAGCGTCCCGACACCGCAAGGCGGCTGATCGGCGAACGTACAAGTCGCGGAGGGAGGGCATGGGACGCCCGACCCGCGGCTCGTCCTTCGGATGCGGGGCCCTCGCCGGGTCAGCCAACGCCCGTAGGAGGTGGCGATTTCGGCATACGCTCTGTTGATCTTCGGGTCGTAGAGGTGGGGCTTGTCCAGTTACGGAATGACGTAGCTCTCGATGTGGTCGATCACCGCCGATACGGCATGCCGGTACGCGGTGCTCGACCGGCGGACCTGTGACAGCAGCATGCCGCCTTGGATGGCGGCCAGCAGGGCGGTGGCCAGTGCGGCGACATCGGCGTGCTCGCTCAGTTCGCCGCGAGCCTGCATGCGGGCGAGCCCCGACCTGATGGGTAGTTCCCATCGGTCGAAGGACGCGGAGAGGTCGGTGCGGGCCGAGGGGTCGGTCTCGGCGAGTTCGCTGGCGAGCGAGCCGATCTCGCAGCCGCCTGCGCACCCCATCGCGTCCTGTCGGTCGGCCGCCGTGTCACACCAGGCCCGCAGCGCGTCGATGCTGTCCAGGTTGTCCAGCAGGGGGCGTTGCTGGTCGAGCTTGGTGTCGGTCTGGAAGTTGACCACGGCCAGGACCAGGCCCCGCTTGTCGCCGAAGTAGTGGTAGATCTGCGACGCGCTGACTGCGGCGGCCGCCTGGATGTCCGGGATGCTCGTGCCCCCGACGCCGTGGTGGAACATCAGCTCCGCGGCGGCCTCGATGATGCGTTCACGGGTCTTTCGGCCGGGCTTGGTGAGTCGACGCTGCTCTGGCTCTTCGACCTCTACGGACGCGTTCATGCACGCACTCTACCCAGATTGGAATTGCCATTCCAGATCTGGAGGGCATAGAACTTGGAGCGCTGATTCCAATCTGTCGTTCCGGCAGTCTTCAGGAGGGTTCCCACCATGTCGCTCGACCCCCAGATCGATGCCCTGCTCAGACAGTTGGCCGAAGGAGGTGGACCCGCACCGGAGAGCCGGACGGTCAGCGAGAACCGTGCCTTCGCGAGCAGCCTCGCCGCCCTCGCGGGTGACCCCGAACCGGTCAGCAACGTGCACGACACCACGGCCGCCGCCGGAGGCATCGAGGTCCCCGTCCGCATCTACGCCCCCGCCGGCGTGCCGTGCTCCGGGCCGTTGCCCGTGACGGTCTTCTTCCACGGCGGCGGATGGGTCCTCGGGGACCTGGACAGCCAGGACCACATCGCCCGCATCATGGCCAACCGCTCCGGCACGATCGTGGTCTCCGTCGACTACCGGCTTGCCCCGGAGCACCGCTTCCCGGCGGCGATCGAAGACGCCTACGCCGCCGTCACATGGGTCGCGGCCAACGCCGGCAGCTTCGGCGGCGACGGGCAGAACATCGCGGTGTTCGGCGAGAGCGCCGGCGGCAACCTCGCCGCCGCCCTCGTGCAGGAAACCCAACGGCGCGGGGGACCGCGGATCGCGCTCCAGGTACTGGCATATCCGGCAGTCGACCGGTTCGACGACAGCCCCTCGATGTACGAGAACATGGCCGGACCACTGCTGACCCGCTCATGGCTCGAATGGTTCTGGGGCCTCTACCTCACCACGCCCGACGAAGGCGCCGACCCGCGCGTCTCGCCGGCGAGCACCGACGACCTGGCCGGGCTGCCTCCCGCCGTCATCGTCACCGCCGAACACGATCCGCTGCGGGACCAGGGTGATCGGTACGCGCAAAGGCTCGCCGACGCCGGCGTGCCGGTCACACACCTCCCGGTCAGGGGTGCCACCCACGCCTTCTTCTCGTTCACCGGATCGGTGCAACTCTCACGGGACGTCCTGAACCAGCTCGGAGACGCCGTGGCTGCGGCGTTCAACGACTGACCCAACGTAGCGTCGCCACTTGCCAGGCTCCTGCCCGAGCATCTGCACGGCGGGGCACCGGCGTTGAGAGGCTCGCGCTCGGTGTCACCGCTGAGAAGGGAGCCGGCCGGCGCCGTCGACGCAGCGACTGTTGGGATCGCACGGCGGTGCCTGCTGAAGGGCCGACAGATAGCGGTCACCGGCAGTAGCTGCGGCGGGGTGGTCAGCCTGGGGACCATTTTGGGACCGCGGAGCACGACTGACCGTCCTCGAACACAGCGGCCACTTCGGCCACATCGAGCAACCGGACGAGTTCACCGCCGCCGTGCTGGAGGTCGTACAGGAGCAGGAGACGCAAAAGCCGGTATGACGACGACCGTGCCGCTCGGCCTGGCCGAGCGGACCGAGGTCGCGTCGCGGCGTGCGCGGACTTCGTGGCCGGGGCTCCGGGGCCGCTGCAGGGACAGTCGAGTGGGCTGGTGTGAGTGGGCTTCGGGAGGACCTGACTGGCCACGAGCGCATGACTCTCGTGAAGATCGTCGGTCAGTGGGAGACTTAACGGTTCGCCAGGACCACGAGGCCGTCACCAGTGAGTGGTGTTCATCGTGAAGTGGCAGGTCACGGACCTGGTGTGATTCCGTGCCCCGGTGCTCGTGCTCGTCGCGCGCGGCAGTCTGCCGTGTAGATCGTCGGGCAGGGAGGTCTTCATGGGTTCTGGCCCGTTCCAGCCCGCGATGCTCCTACGCTCCCGGCCGAGGGAGATCCGCCGGTGGTTGGCGAGCCGATGGCCGGTATGACCCACGAGTCACAGCACGCGGGATGGCCTTAACCGCGCTGCGGTGGTCGCTGTCCGTCGGTGGCCGCATCCGCAGACCGGAGCACCCGCGGGCGTGTGTCGCTAACGTGGTGGGTCGGCCCCCAGGGCGTCAGCGAAGGGGTCGTCGGACAGTTGCCATCGTTCCATGCCCAGGGCGAGTTCGGCGTCGGTGAGCAGGCAGCTGTCCAGTAGGCGGTGGAGTGCGGGGACGTCGAGTTCGATGCCGGTGAGGGTGAGTTCGCAGCGGCGCTCGCCGTAGTAGCGGTCCCAGAGCAGGGCGGCGAAGGTGCGGCGTTGTGGGGAGGCGGAGCGGGCGCAGCTTGCCGAAGACGGGTATCAATTCGCAGAGCACGTAGGTGCGGTAGCGGGCGTAGGTGGTGGGCTTGAGCAGGAACTCCATGCCCTTGAGCCACTTGGTGAGGTAGGCGGCCACCGTCTCGTGCGGGTCGGCGTCGAAGCCCAGCCGGCGCCCTTCGAGGAAGCGCCGCAGCGCGGTCTCGGCGGCGAACGCGTCCTCGAAACCGCCACGGCGTACGGTGCGGCGGCGGCCGGTGAGGGAGGGGATGTCCACGGCGAAGGTCCACGTACCGTGCTCCTCCTCGGCCAGGCGAAGACACGATGCCCCGAGCTGGCGCCGGTCGGCGTCCCGGCAGCCGCAGCGGCGGTAGACCCGGCTCGGCCGTCCTGACTTGCGCACTTCTTGTTCCTCCAGCGGTCCTTGGTTCTTGATCGGCTCGCGGAGGCTGCCTGTGCAACCACCCGGACGGTCGCCTGCGACCACCAGGCGATCACCAACGCCGAATCAGGCCCCTGACCTGCGGCTTGCGGTGAGGACCCGCACCGTGAACCACTGTGGTCACTGATCCTCACGGTTGCCGGCGGTGGACATCCCGTGTCGGCGGCAATGATCACCTGTCGAACACGTTTCTGAGTTCAGGTGCTGTACGAGTGGTGTTGCAGACAAGCCAGCTGCGCTCTGAGCCGGTTGTGGGCACGGGGAGCGGTTGCGGGGCCCAGTTGTGCCCGTCCCAGTGTTGGGCCATGGCGACGGTGCTGCTGGGCAGCGCTGTGCCGACGGCGGTGCAGTCGGCGGGCCGGGAGCAGGAGGCGGCGGTGAGGTGGGTGGGTTGGGCGCCTGGCGGATCGAGCGGCGCGCTGGCGGTCCAGGTTGCGGCACTCAGGGCCTCGGCTGCGGTGCGCGTGTGCCTGTCCGCTGTGGCGCTGCCGACGCCCAGGCAACTGGTGGGGGTGGCTCAGGAGATGTCGGTGAGACTGGCGGTGCCGGGCAGGGGGAGTTGGTGCCAGCCGGTCCCATCCGACCCGTCCGAGGTCTCGGTCAGGGCGGACAGGTTCGAGCCGGTCGCGGTGAAGCCGATCGCGGTGCACCGGGTGGTCGAGGGGCAGGAGAGCGCGGTGAAGAGGGTGCTGGTGGCGCCGGTGGGTTCGTCGACATGCCGGGTGGTCCAGCGGCTGCCGGGGCTGCCGCCCGGAGAGTACGCCGAGGCGATGCGGATCCTGCGGCTGCTCGCCGCGAACCTGTCCGCCGCCGGCTGACCGGCAGGCCCGGTCGGCGGTGGTGGAGTGTGGGCGCCGTCGCCTGGGATGCCGCTACTCCGGTCGGTCCACGTCTCCGTTCAGGACGTCCTGCACGGTGAACCGTTCGAGTTCGGCCGCGACGGCCCCGGAGACCGCCCGGTCGAGGGCGGTGAGCGACTTCTGGACGCCTCGGCCGATCTCGCAGGCAGGGTCCGGCCCGTGCAGGCCGAGGATCGGATCGGCGCCCTGGAGGAGCCGCCAGACCTGCGCGAGGGTGATGCTCCGGGGGTCGGTCGCCAGTTCCCAGCCGCCGCGCGCCCCCGGGCGCGACAGCACCAGTCCGGCCTCGCGTAGCGGGCCCAGCACCCGGCGCACGTAGACGGGGTTGACGTTGGTGCTCTCCGAGAGCTGCTCCGAACTCACGGGACGGCCGTCGGCCACTCCGCTGAGGTACGTCAACACGTGCACGGCTACCGCGAATTGCGTGTTTGTGGATCGCGCCATGCCACCATCTTGTCATATTGCAACCGCCATGGCTACAGTAAGCGAATCCGCAACCATGACGATTGCAAATTGGAGCAGAAGATGACGACGATCGGCATCACCGGAGCCTCCGGCCCGCTGGGACGCGCCACCACCGATTTCCTGCTGCGGGCCGTCGACCCGCGACAGCTGGTACTCACCACCCGCAGCCCCCAGGCGCTCGCCGACGCCGCCGCCCGGGGCGCCGAGGTGCGCCGGGCAGACTTCGCCGATCCGCGCACGCTCGCCACCGCGTTCGCGGGCGTCGACCGGCTGCTGCTCATCTCCACCGACGCCATCGGCGCCCGCCTCGACCAGCACCGCGCGGCCATCGCGGCAGCGGCCGGAGCAGGCGTGCGGCACATCGTCTACACCGCCGTCCCCGAGCCGGTCCCGGCCAACCCGGCCCTGGTGGTCGCCGACCATGCCGGCACCGAACAGGCGCTGCGCGAGAGCGGGTTGCGGTGGACGGTGCTGCGCAACAACCTGTACGCGCACATGCAGGTGCCGGTGATCGAGCAGGCCCTTGCCTCGGGTCGGCTGGTGACCAACGGCGGTGCCGGCGCGACCGCCTACGTGACCCGCGAGGACTGCGCCGCGGCCGCCGCCGCGGCGCTGACCCAGGACGGGCACGAGGGGAAGGTGTACGACATCACCGGCCCCGAGGCGCTGACCGCCGCCGACCTGGTAACCCTCGCGCGCGAGATCGGCAGCCGTGGGATCGGCGGCCGTGAGGTCGGCGCCCGCAACATCGAGCTCGTCACCGTCGACGACGCCGCCTCCGTGGCCGGACTGCGGGCGGCCGGGCTCCCGGACCAGGTCGCGCAGCTCGTGACGTCGTTCGGCGCGGCGACGCGTGGCGGCTTCCTCGCGACCGTCAGCCCGGCGGTCGCCGACCTCACCGGCCGCACGCCGACGGCCCTGGCGGACGTCGTCCGTGCGGCGCTGAAGTGAGGAACCGGACATGACGCACCGGACCAGCACCCAAGTCCGGGCGGGCGCGGCCCACACCCGGAGCGTTTCTACCCTCTTGATCCTCGGGGCCCTCGTCGCGCTCGGACCACTGTCCACCGACGCCTACGTCCCTGGTCTGCCGCAGCTCGCCGACGATCTGCACTGCTCGCCGTCGATGGCCCAACTGAGCATCACGTCTTGTTTGTTCGGCCTGGCCGTCGGCCAGCTCCTGGCCGGGCCGCTGAGCGACGCGGTGGGCCGGCGGCGGCCCCTGATCTTCGGCCTCATCGTGTACACGGTGTCAGGGCTGCTGTGCGCCGCGGCCCCGAACATCGCCACCCTCGTCGTACTCCGCGGCGTCCAGGGGGTCGGTGGCGCCTTCGCCCTCGTGATCGCCTACGCGAGCGTCCGTGATCGCCACACGGGGAAGGCGGCAGCCCGCTACTTCTCGGCCCTGCTGCTCGTCACCGGCCTCGCGCCGATCCTCGCCCCGCTGGCGGGGGCCCGCATCCTGGAGGCCTCGGGCTGGCGTGGCATCTTCCTCGCACTCGCCGTACTGAGCGGCGCCGTGCTCATCGCCAGCGTCGGCGCGCTGCCCGAGAGCCTGGCCCCGCAGCTGCGCCGGCCGGGCGGCCTGCGGGCCACCGGAGCTGTGTACCGCCGCCTACTGACGGACCGGCAGCTCGTGGGCCACGCAGTGATCAACGCCCTCGTCTTCGCGACCATGTTCGCCTACATCTCCGGATCCCCCTTCGTCCTCCAGGACCTTCACGGTCTCTCCCCGGGCCGGTACAGCCTGGTCTTCGCCGTGAACGCGTGCGGCCTCGTCCTCGCCGCCCAGGCGAGCGGCAGGCTCGTCCGCACCGTCGACGCGCGGTTGCTGCTGGGCATCGGCGTGGCCGGCGCGGCGGTCGGCAGCACGTCACTCCTCGCCTTCTCGGCCACCGCGGCGGGGCTCTGGCCGCTGCTCGCGGCGTTCTTCACCGTCGTCACGAGCGTGGGACTGGTCCTGCCGAACGCCGCTGCACTGGCCCTGGAGAAACACGGCTCCGACGCCGGCGCCGCGGCGGCACTGCTCGGATGCGGCCAGTTCCTGTTCGGCGGTCTCGCCGCGCCCCTGGTCGGGTTCCACGGCTCCCACAGTGCGATGCCCACCGCCGTCGTCATGGCCGTGCTCGCGGTCGCGGCCCTGATCACACTTCTCACGCTCGCCCGGCCGGCCGCGTACAGGTAGCGGTCGCCGGAGCTCACCGGCCTCCGAGGGGGCTCCCGTCAGCGCGCGTGGGCCGGGCGCGAACAGGGGCCCGCCCGGCCCACGGCGAGTGCGAACAGGGTGTCGAGCGCGGTCTCCAGGATCCTGGGGTCGCGCTGGACCTGCGCGAGCAGCAGTCCGCCCTGCAGCGTGGCGAGGAGGGTCACAGCGAGGTCGTCGGGGTTCACCTCGGGCGGCAGCGCTCCGGTGTCGCGCAGGGCGGCCAGCCCGTCGCCGATGGCCGTCGACCAGCGCCCGAACCCGGCGGCGACCTGGGCACGGGCGCGGCTGTCGCTCTCGGCGAGCTGCCCGCCGAGCGACCCGAGCGGGCAACCGCCCTGGCCGTCGGCACGGTCGGCCTCGGCGATGACCAGATCGCGCCAGGCCCGCAGACCGTTGACGGTGTCGAGGCCGGCACGTTCGGTGGTGCGGACGATGACGTCGGCCTGCCGCTCGATGACCGACTGCACGAGCGCGTCCTTGTCGGCGAAGTAGTGGTAGAGCTGCGATCCGCTGACCTGCGCCGCGGCCTTGACGTCCTCAAGGGTGGTGCCGGCCACGCCGCGCTCGTGGATCAACTCGGCGGCGGCGTCGACGATCCGGGCGCGGGTGCGCTGCCCTTTGGGTGTCAGTCGGGTCGCCGGTCGGGGTGTGCTGACCATGATCCCAAGCTAGCACCCGTTTTGGACTTGAGAACCCATTTTTTCGGCGCCACAGTGAACCGCATGACCCAAGTGCGGCCCACCGGCCGCCGGTTCACCACCCGACAGCCATGCACAGAGACGGGAAGCACCGATGACCGACATCGACACGACGATCGCCGACCTGGTCGCCCACGCGCAGCCGCAGCTCGCCGCAGGACTCCCTGACGAGGCCCGGGCCGCGTTCGGTGCCGAGCTGGACAGACTGGTGCGACAGGGGACCCCCGCCGGGGTGGCCGCGCCCGGGACGGCGATGCCGGACGGCGACCTGCTCGACGCGTACGGCGAGCCGACCACCCTGGCCGCCGCGCGAGCAGGGCGCCCGGCCGTGGTCGTCTTCTACCGGGGTGCCTGGTGCCCGTACTGCAACCTGACCCTGCGCGCCTATCAGGAGACTCTGGTAGGCGAGTTGGAAGCCCGGGGCGTGGCCCTGATGGCGCTCAGCGGGCAGAAGCCGGACGGTTCGCTGTCGATGGCCGAGAAGCACGACCTGACCTACGCCGTACTGTCCGACCCGGGCAACCGGATCGCCGAGCAGCTCGGCATCGTCTTCACCCCGGGCGAGGCCGCCCGCGAGGCCCAGGCGGCGCTCGGGATCGAGTTGACCGAGATCAACGCCGACGGGACCGCGCGGCTGCCGCTGGCCGCCACCGTACTGGTGGACGCGACCGGGACGATCCGCTGGATCGACGTGCATCCCGACTTCACCACCCGCTCGGAGCCGGGCCGGATCCTCGCCGCCGTCGACAGCCTGCCGGCCGCAGGCTGAGGCCGCCGCCGTCACCTCTGCCGACCCCGGGAGGGTCGGTCCGGGTTTACAAAACGGACCGGCGGTCCGTATGGTTTCCGATCATACGGACCGCCGGTCCGTTTCATCGAGCTTGAACGGGAGCCCTGACCATGACAACGCCCGTGACACCCGCGGAGCTGTACCGCCACGGCCTGCGACTACTGCTGGAGAAGGACATCCCCGGCTGGGTGGACCTGTGGGACGAGGACGGCGTCCTGGAGTTCCCCTTCGCCCCCCAGGGCTGGCCCGAGCGGCTGGCGGGCCGGCAGGCCGTCGCGGACTACATGCGCCACTACCCCGATCACGTCGACGTCCACGACTTCCCCGACGTGAAGGTCCACCGGACCACCGACCCCGAGACGATCGTGGTGGAGATGCGTGGCGTCGGTCGCCTGGTGGAGACCGACAGCCCCTTCGACATGACCTACATCGCCGTGGTCACGGTCAGGAACGGGCGGATCACCTCCTACCGCGACTACTGGAACCCGCTCGCCGTCCAGCAGCCCGGCGCCGACTTCGCAGGAGCGAACCGATGAACCTCTTTAACGCCACCCTGGTCATCGGGGCCACCGGCACCACCGGCAGCCGGGTCGCCGCCGGGCTGCTCGCCGAGGGCCGCCGCGTCAAGGCCGCCAGCCGAAGCGCCACCCCGATGGCGGGCACCCAGGCCGTCCGCTTCGACTGGAACGACCCCGCGACCTGGGGTGAAGCCCTCGACGGCGTCGACCGGATGTACCTCATCCCGCCGATCGGCTCCTCGGACCCGGCCCCGGTCATGCTGCCCTTCCTCCGCCAGGCCCGCGCGGCCGGCGTGCGGCGCGCCGTGCTGCTCAGCTCATCGGCGATCCCCGCCGGCGGTCCGGCGGTGGGACAGGTCCACCGGGTACTGCCCGACCTGTTCGAGCAGTGGGCGGTGCTGCGGCCCTCCTGGTTCATGCAGAACTTCACCGGCTCCACCCCGCACGCGCGCAGCATCAGCGAGGAGGGTGCCATCATGTCGGCCGCGGGAGAGGGCCGCGTCGGGTTCGTCGACGCGGCGGACATCGCCGCCGTCGCCGTCCGCGCGCTGACCGACGAACAGGCCCCCGACAACGACCTGATCCTCACCGGGCCGCAGACGCTGAACTACGCCGAGGTCGCCGCGATCATCACCGAGGTCACCGGTCGACCCGTGGTGCACCGGCAGCTGACCTTCGAGCAACTGCGCGACCGCTGGGCCACCGAGATCCCGCTGGAGTTCGCCACCCTGCTGGCCGACCTGGACCGCGCCATCGCCGACGGCGCCGAGGACCGCACCACGGACGCCGTCCAGCGCCTCACCGGCCGCCCGCCGAGCACCTTCCGCGCCTTCGCCGAGCGGGAGCTGTCATGAAGCAACTGATGTTCCACGACGACCCGGCGTTCTGGTTCGAGACCCTGCGCAACCTCGGCCTCGCCGCCTACGGCGGCTCGGACGTCGGTGAAGTCATCGCCACCGCCGCCCGCGTCAGCTCCGGTGACTACGACGGCTGGCACGACGCCTGGCTGTCCACCGCCGAGCGCCTGGAGACCGAGGCCCGCGCGGCCCACCGCATCAGCGCACGCGACGGGCTGCTGCGCGCCGCCAGCTACTACCGGGCGGCCGAGTTCTTCCTCCACGGAAACCCCGACGACCCGCGCATCGACCACGCCTACCAGCGCGGCGTGACCTGCTTCCGCGACGCCGTCGCGTACGTCCCCGGCATCACACTCGTGGAGATCCCGTACGAGTCCACCGTGCTGCGCGGCTACTTCTACCGGGCGGCAGGGTCAGGTCCGAAGCCGACCGTGGTGATGCACAACGGATTCGACGGCGCCGCCGAGGAATTGCACTTCCTCGGCGCGCTCGGCGGGCAGGAACGCGGCTACCACGTCCTGACGTTCGACGGCCCTGGTCAGCCCTCGGCCATCCACCGGGACGGGCTGACCTTCCGGCCGGACTGGGAGAACGTGGTCGGTCCCGTCCTGGACTTCCTCACCGGGGATCCGGAGGTCGATCCGGCTCGCGTCGCGCTGCTCGGCGTCAGTCTGGGCGGCTATCTCGCTCCCCGCGCGGCGGCCCACGAGCCGCGCCTGGCAGCCGTCGTCGCCGTCGACGGCGTCTTCGACGCCGCCTCCGCGCTGACCGCGTACCTCCCGCTGTCGCACGAGGAAGCCGTCCGGCGCGCGGCAGCCGAGCAGGACGAGGAACTGGACCGCATGATCGCCGACGCCCGCACACGGAGCCCGATCATGCGCTGGGCCCTCGATCACGGCCGCTACGTCACGGGGACCGCGAGCGACCGGGAGTTCCTGGCCACCTACGCCCGCTACAGCTTCAAGGACGGGAGCGCGGCGAAGATCACCTGCCCGGTGCTGGTCTGCGAGGCGACCGACGACCTGTACTACTCCGCCACCGAGGAGTCCGATCCGGGCAAGCTGTACCGGCACCTCACCGCACCGAAGACCCTCCTCAGCTTCACCGCGGAGGAAGGCGCCGACGCCCACTGCCACCCGGGCGCCGTGCGGCTCGCGGTGGCACGCATCTTCGACTGGCTCGATGACACGATCTGACCCGTTCGGCCTCACGCGGCCCGGTCGGCTGCCCCCGTTACCCGCGGCGAGCGCGGCCGGGCGCCGGCCCCCACCGCAGCCGGGCCGCCGAATACCATGAACCGTTCAGGGGCCGGTACAGGCCGAAGATCAGCAGACCGAGGGGGAGCCGTGGCCCAGCGCACGGAGCGTGCGGACGCCGTGCGCAACCGAGAAGCCGTGCTGGCGGCCGCCGACGCCCTCTTCGCCGGCAGCGACAGCCCGCACAGTGTGTCGATGGACGACATCGCCGCCGCTGCCGGTGTCGGCAAAGGCACCCTCTTCCGCCGCTTCGGCGACCGCGCCGGTCTGATCGGCGCCGTGATCGCCGCCCGCCTCGAACCCCTGCGGCAAGCCGTGGGCGAAGCGCAGGACGCGGCCGGGTCCGCACCGCGGCAGCGGGTGCTGGCCCTCCTCGACGCCGCGCTGCGCTTCAAGATCGAGAACCGGCGGCTGATGTCGGCCGCTGAGGACGCCGGGCTCAACAGCCCATACCAGGCCGAGCACTACGGCTGGTGGCACGACAGCCTTCGCGAGGCACTGGACGGAGTGCCCGATGTCCACGACGCCGATTTCACCGCCCACGCGCTGCTGGCCGCCATCCGCGCCGACCTCGTGGCATACCTGATCGACGACCGGAAGATGACGCCCGAAGGCCTGCGGGCCTCGCTCGCGGCCCATGTCGACAATGTCCTCGGCGGCGGCAGCGGCAGGTAGCCGCCGTCCGGGACTGGCGTGCGCGTGGGGATGACGAGTTCTTACGGGGTTCTTCCGGTCATGCGTTCGGGCTGTCGCGGCGGTTCAACGGGCGGCAGGGTGGTCCTCGCGAAGTCCCCTTCTGTCTGAGGAGTTTGGCGTGAGTGCCACTGCGAAGAACCTGCGCGCCCGTGCTGCCCTGGCCGTCGTCGCCGTGCTCGGTGGCGCCCTCGCCGTGGCCGGCGCTCCCGGCGTCGCTTCCGCGTCGACGGGGCGTGCGGCCACCGTCTACACGCTGTCCAACTCGGCGGCCGGCAACAGCGTGCTGGCCTTCCGCGACGTCCACGGGGTGCTGGCCCCGGCCGGCTCGTACCCGACCGGGGGCCTGGGCTCGGACGCCGGCCTCGGCTCGCAGGGCGCGGTCGTGCCGGCCGACCACGGGCGGATCCTGCTCGCCGTCAACGCGGGCTCGGACTCCGTGACGTCACTGCGGGTCGCCGAGGACGGCGTCCTGAGCGCGGTCGCCACAGTCGCCTCCGGCGGCACCCGTCCGGTGAGCGTGACCGTCCACGGCGACCTGGTCTACGTCCTGAAC
This sequence comes from Kitasatospora sp. NPDC048296, assembly GCF_043201815.1. Classification (NCBI taxonomy): domain Bacteria; kingdom Bacillati; phylum Actinomycetota; class Actinomycetes; order Kitasatosporales; family Streptomycetaceae; genus Kitasatospora; species Kitasatospora sp. NPDC048296. Next base: position 6,440 of record NZ_JBICZB010000060.1, on the reverse strand, counting down.
GCCGGCAGCGGCACGATCACCGGCTTCCGCCTGCACGACGGCGTGCCGGCCCCGCTGGCCGGTTCGACCCGCGCCGTGTCCTCGGGTGCGGCGGGGGCGGCCGAGGTCGCCTTCTCCCCTGACGGCAGCCGCCTGGTCGTCACCGAGAAGGGCAGCAACTCCCTCGACACCTTCACCGTGGATCGCCACGGCCGGGCCTCCACTGCGTCCCGCACTGCCTCGGCGGCCGCGGTGCCGTTCGGTTTCGACTTCGACAGCCGCGGGAACGCGGTCGTCTCCGACGCTGCGGCCAGTGCGGTCACCACCTACTCGGTCGCCTCCGGCACCGCCCGGCAGCTCGCCTACCTGCCGGACGGCGGTGGCGCGGCCTGCTGGCTGGTGGTCTCACGCCCCACCGGCACCGCCTACGTGGCCAACGCCGCCACCGGCACCATCTCCACGTACCGGGTCCACGACGGCGCCCTGACCCTGACCGCTCCGATCGCCGCCACCGTCGGCGGCCACCCGACCGACGAGGCCCTCGGCCGCGGCGACGTCCTCTATATCCGTGACGCGACGAACAACCGCCTCCAGGCCGTGCGATTCGGCGCCGTCGGCGCGCAGGTCACCGACGCCCCCTCGGTGCTGCCGGGGAGCGCGGCGGGCATCGCGGTCGTGGACCGGTGAGCGACCGGGATGAGCAACTGAGATGAGTGGCTGACCTGCCGGCCCGAGCCGACCCCGGCTCGGGCCGCTGCGAGCGACGGTGGCACGGACCGCGACGGCGGCCCGTGCCACATCGTTGTCCGTCGCCGTGCCGCGGGCGTGCCGACTGTCGTGCGGGTACTGGGCGTAACCGGTTGTCAGCCGCGGATGAGGGCGGCCGCCCGGTGGCCGATGACCACGCACGGCGCCATGGTGTTGCCGGAGGTCACCCGGGGCAGCACCGAGGCGTCGGCGACGCGGAGCCGTTCCACACCCCTGACGCGCAGTTCGGCATCGACGACGGCGTCGCGGTCCACGCCGATCCGGGCGGTCCCGCACTGGTGCCAGAAGGTGCCGGCCACGGCGCGGAGGTAGGCCGCGACCTCGGCGTCGGTGGCGTTCCCGGGGAGCAGGCCGGGGCCCCGGTAGGGGTGCATCGCTTTGGAGTCGGCGATCGACTCGGCGAACCGGTAGGCCTCGACGGCGTCACGGAGGTCGTCGGGCTCGTCGAAGTAGCCGGTCTCGATCACGGGGGCACTCGTCGGGTCGGCGTCGGCCAGGCGCACCGATCCGCGGGAGCGCGGGCGCATGCCGAGCAAGAAGGTGAAGGCGGAGTCCGGCCTGCCGTACCGGGCCTCGGCCTCCGGGCTCATGAACGCGCTCGCACCGGAGTACATGACGAACTGCGGCGACTCGGCCCGGCCGTCGTTCCCCCAGAAGCAGACGGCTTGGGAGCGTGGCGGCGGGGGCAGCTCCCGGGCGGAGGTTTCCCAGACGCAGCCGAGTAGCAGGTGGTCGTCGAGATTGGCGCCCACGCCGGGGAGGTCCGCGAGGACGTCGATGCCGAGCTGTTCGAGGTGTCCGGCCGGCCCGAGGCCCGACCGCATGAGGATCTTGGGCGTCTGGACCGCCCCGAGGCTGAGCACGACCTCGTGGGCGGCGCGGAAGCGGACGGGGCGGCCCTGTGCCACCGCCTCGACGCCGATCGCCCGGCTGCCCTCGAACAGCACCCGGGTGACCAGCGCGCCGGTGAGCACCGTCAGGTTGCGCTGTCCGCGCCGCGGGGCGACCAGCGCACGGTAGGGCGAGAGGCGCGTCCCGTCCTCGACGATCTCGTCGCGGACCGCGCACCCGCTGCCCTGCTCGGCGAGTTCCCCGTTCGGGCTGTCGTAGCGCTCCAGGCCGACCGACTCGGCTCCGGCGAGCATCGCGGAGAAGAACGGGTGGAGCGGCTGCGCGGGCCGGATGTGCAGCGGGCCGATGGTGCCCCGCCGGTCGGGGTCGGGAGAGCCGCTCCAGGTCTCGAGTTCGCGGTAGGCGCCGAGCACCGAGCGGTAGTTCCAGCGCGGATCCCGGCAGCTCTCGGCGAGGTCGTCCCAGTCGCGCCGGTGGCCGCGCGACCAGACCCCGACGTTGATGCTCGACCCGCCGCCGAGCCCCTTGCCCATCGAGTACGGCAGGCGACGTCGGTCGATGCTGCGGCCCGGCTCGGTGACGTAGCCCCAGTCGCGTTCGCTGCCGAGGTTCTCGACCCACCGGTCGGGATCGGACACCCGCTCGTCGGAGTCGTCGGGCCCTGCCTCCAGAAGCAGCACGCGCAGGTCCGCGTCGGCCGCGAGCAGCCCCGCGACCGTCGATCCCGACGAGCCCGCGCCGCAGACGATGGCGTCGAACTCGGCTGCGGCCCTCCGCCCGCCCGCGGCGACGGCTGATCCGGCCTGCGTCACCTGGTCCTGTTGTTCGTTCACGGTGCCTACTCCCCGGTCGGGGCCCGTGTGTTCGGGCCGTTGTCGTGGTTGTCCCCGCTGCCGGGCGGTGCTCACACGGCGATGCGCGGCTGACCGCTGGAGGCGCTGAGACCGCCGTCGACCGGAATCTGAACTCCCGTCACATAGCGTGCGTCCGGGCCGGCGAGGAAGGCGACCACGGAGGCGATCTCCTCGGGGGAGGCGACCCGGCCGAGCGGGATGCGCTCCGCGAAGGCCCTGACCACCGGTGTGTCGCCGGTCAGGCCTGCCGTGATGCCGGTGCCCAGGGTGAACCCGGGATGGACGGCGTTGACCCGCACCTGCGGGGCGTGGTCCAACGCCATGGCGCGGGTCAGGTTGACGACGGCGCCCTTGGCCGCGTTGTAGGCGGCCATGCCGTAGTCGCCGCCCAGGCCGCCCGTGGAACCCACGTTGACGATGCAGCCGCGCGCGGTCCGCAGCGCCCCGAGGGCGGCCCGGCTTGCGAGGAAGACCGCGTCCAGGTTGAGCGCCAGCGCGGCTCGCCAGGCCTCGGGGGTGACCGCGTCGACGGCGCCGAAGGCGGGCGCGCCCGCGTTGTTGACCAGGACGTCCAACCGCCCGAGCTCGGCCGCGATCCCGGCGAACAGCGCGTCGACCTGGTCGGGCACGGTGAGGTCGGCGGTCCTCGCGAGGACCCTCGCACCACCGGGCGCCGCACCGGCCGTCCGGTCGAGCTTCTCCCTCGTCCGCCCGACCAGGACAACGGTCGCGCCCCCGGCGGCGAACCGGTGGGCGACCGCCGCACCGATTCCGGACCCGGCTCCGGTCACCACCACGACCCGCTCGGTGTCTGCACTCATCGTGACCTCCTCGGAGCCGGCCCGCCCGGCCCGACCCACTCTAGGAACGGCGCGACCGCATAGGCTTGAACACCGGTGCCACGTCGACAGGACTTCAGCGCCAGGCGGGAGGCGACGCGACGATGTCGGGGACGGCGAGCGGGCGGAGCCGGTGAGCGGCGCGTCGCGGCGGATGAGCGCCGGGAACTTCGTGATCGGCAGCGTGTGCGCGCGCTCGGTCTCGGCTTCGCCGTCGATGGACGCGCTGCTCTCCAGGACCGTGATCCGGGCTGTGCCGTCGCGGCGGCTGACCTTGAGGCCGTTCAGTTCGATGGCGAGGCCGCCGGTGATCAGGTCGGCCCGTCCGGGGTCGTCCGCGCCGTGCTCGGAGTGCACGAACTCGGCGGTGCCGTGTTGTGGAACGGCGACCAGGACGTCTTCCTGGACGGCGACGACCGACCAGGTGTAGGGGCTTGCGGTGGCGGCGATGCCGACGCCGGTCTCGGCGAGGTCGGCGGGGATCGTGCCGACGGGCAGGACGATGGTGATCCGGCTGCACTGCACGGGGGTCGGCAGTGGATTGGAGACCAGGATCTGCAGGCGGGCGAGGGAGAGTTCTCCGTTGGGCGGGCTGGTGGTAAGCGGGTCCGGGGTGGTTTGGCAGGTGTAGGTGAGCAGGGCTGGTGCGGTCGCCGTCGTCACGGTGGGCTCCTGGGGCTGGGGGATCAGGACGGAGGTCAGCGTCCGAGCGCGAACCAGCGGAACTCGACGGTTCCCCCGCTGCCGTCCACCCCGTACGCCATGGTCTGACCGGCTTTCATGGGGACGACGATGGTGCCGGTGTTGTTGTAGGTGGTGGCTCGGTACTGGAGGTTCTCGATGTCCGCCTTCAGAGTGAGACCGCTCTGGTCGGAGGCGCGGGCGACGACGAAGCCGTCGGTGGCTGCCGTGTGCGTCCCGGAGCGACCGAGGTCCGTTCTGCCTGCCTTGAGGATCTGGACCTTGCCGGTGACTGAAAGTCCGTTTGTGGACTCGATCGTGGGGGCGGTGAGGTTGTTCGTGGTGAATGTCCCGGTTGCGGTGAAGGTGCCGGTGAACTGGAGGTCGCCGACCTGGATTGTGGGCGCGGTCAGCGCGCCTTCGGCCGATGCGGCCGCGTGGAAGTCCGCCGTCTCCTGCACCGTGAGCGTCTGGTTGGCCTTGGCCGCCGTAGCGATGTGCAGTCCGTCGGCGGCCGAGCTGTCGAGCCGGCCGTTCGGCAGGGTCAGTTTGGGGTGGGCCGGTGTGTCCACGGTGACGGTGAGTGAGTCGTAGCGTGTGATTGGCTGGCCGCCAGCCTGGGAGACGGTCTGGAGCGTGAACGTCGTGTCCTGGTACAGCGGACCGCACACGAGGTGGTCCTTGTCCACGTCGATCGGGGTGCCCTGGTCCTGGTCTCGGTAGTGCAGGTGTCGGACGACTCCGGCGGTACGGTTCCACTTGACGGTGACCTTGCTGCCGTGGGGGACCTGGGCCACCGGAGCCTGGCTGGCCGACGGGTTCTCCCCGGGGTAGGCCCTGAGGTTGGCGCCGACCGGCAGCGAGGGGCCGGTAGCGGCCGGGAACTTCGGCAGACGTACCACGCCTCGACGCTCGACCAGTTCGTTCTGCCCGGTGGCCGAGGTCTCGACGACACGAGGGTAGGCGGCACGTCGCCCGCAGCCACGCGCCCAAGGCCGCGGGATCCTGCACGTCACCGATGCGCCGCAGCGCAGTCAGTGCGGCATCCTGCACGCGTCCTCCGCGTCGGGACCGTAGCCGATCAGGCTCAGTGTCACCACCCGTCGGCGCGTGATGGCGGGCCGGCGGCAGTCCGAGGGCTCAGGTCTCCCGGCCTGGGCCCTGCAGGTGGGCTACTCGTCCGCGGGCGGGCTGAAGCGTGCCGTGTATGTACGCCTCCGCGGCAACGCGTCATCGACCGTGTGCTGAGGGGCCGGCCACCTCGGCGGGGCTGCGGCCGGCTGCCGGCCGAAGCCTTCAGGACGTGCCGGTAGCGCATCTTGCCGGATCGCTTGTCTTCACACACCGGTGATCAGCGGTGGCCGCACGGCTCGGACGGCGTCGCTCCCGGCGCTCGCGCAGTCACGGGGCGGAGGTGTCGAGTGATTTCCGTGCCGCCGCACCGTGCGAGGGGGCCCGTCTTGGCGGGTGCGGGAGCGCGTCCGATCTCGCTGGTGGATCCGTTGATCAGTACCGTGCGCGGTGGTCGCGGCCGGGCTCGGGCAGGTGTCGCCATGGGCCCGGCCGCGTGCGGGGTCACTTGCTGCGGATGTTCCAGGCGCCGTCGCCGGCGGTGGCCTCGTCGTGGAGGGCCGTCCAGGCGGTGCCGTCGAGCTTGAAGGCGCCGAGGAGGTAACGGCCTGCCCCGCGATTGATCGCAGGGTGCTGCGCGCTGAGGGCCGCGGGCTAGGCTCGTGGCGAATCATCTCTACCGAGCAGGGGGCCGCGGGATGAGCGGGACGGTAACGGCAGTCAGCAGCAACAGCGAGTACTCGTTCACCAAGCCCAACAGGGCCAGCATCATGTTGCTTGCCGGGCTCGGGGTGGAGGGGGACGTGCACGCCGGCGTCACGGTCAAGCACCGCTCGCGTGTCGCGCAGGACCCTACCCAGCCGAACCTGCGCCAGGTCCACCTCATTCACGAGGAGCTCTTCACCGAAGTCGGGGAAGAGGGATTCAAGGTGGCGCCCGGCGAACTCGGCGAGAACATCACCACGAGCGGCATCGACTTGCTCGGCTTGCCCGTTGGGACACTGCTGCGCATCGGCGACGAGGCGATCGTGGAGGTCACCGGCCTGCGTAATCCCTGCCTGCAGATCGACCACTTCCAGGACGGGTTGCTGAAGAAGGTCGTCGGTCGTGACGAGGCCGGAAACGTTGTGCGTAAGGCCGGAATCATGAGCGTCGTCCAGGTGGGCGGCGTGGTGCGTCCCGGCGACACGATCACGGTGGAGCTTCCGGACGAGCCGCATCGGCCCCTCGACCGGGTCTGACCTCCTTCGCAGGCCGTGACGTGTCGATGGCCGCGCGGGTTCTTGTGGTGTGAACATCAAGCTGAAGTTCCACCCTGCGGTTGGACACTCTCTGTCTACGCCGCGAGGGTGTGACCTTGCCGGTGCCGCCGCCGAATCTCGAGTGGCGTGAGGTA